>JANPFZ010000051.1:0-6132 GCA_031423655.1 Polaromonas sp. | reverse complement strand
TCAGCAGCCGGCGCAGCCCGCATCCGGCCGTCCATCACATGCTGCTGGTGAACGCAGAAATTGATTCGCGCTGGTTCGCCAGCCATCCCCCGCTGGCCGAGCGCATCCGGCGAATTTATGGCCGCTCCATGACGGCGCTTTTGCCGAACGCCAATAGCGAGGGGGTAACGCGACCCAGCGCGATTTTTTGACGTTTAAACCCACCTCCGACAAAGACGAGTACGTGCGGTGCGAGTCGGTTCCGCGGTCGGTGTCGATATTTCAAGATTCCATCTCTAACTGCTACGATTTTAATAGCTGTTTGCGCACGTGTTACCTGGGCTAGGGGTCGATCTAGCTCTGCAGACTATGCCATCAGCGGCTGGCGGTCAGGAAGCGTGGGCTTTGATGCTGATTCGGTGCGGCGGCGCGCGGGGCTGGTCTAATACAGGCCAGTGCTGTCGGCTCCGCCGCAGCGAATCTGGCTGGCCCCGACCATCGGCGGCGTCGGCCCCCGACGGATTTCATGCAAGAAAAACCCAACCAGGTCCCGCTGTGGCGCCAGCTGCAGGGCGCGGCTTCTATTTTGATGGCGGTGCGAGACGGCCAATCGATGACGGCTGCGCTGACCGACGTAGATGCCGCGCTCCGGCCGGGCGTGCAGGCGCTCAGTTTCCACGCCTTGCGCTGGCTTGGCCGGGCTGAGGCGCTGCGCCAGCAACTTGCCAGCCGGCCGCCGCCGCCTGAAGCCGATGCGCTGCTGTGCGTGGCGCTGGCCCTGAGCCTGTCTGACACCGGAAACGAAGTCGGCGCGCAATTTTCCGCCGGGCCGCCCCCAGGAAAATCAGCGGCAATTCAAGGTGCAAGGGGCAGCGCAACGCCGCAGGCACGGGGAGCGACAAGCGTGGGGGCCATTTACACGTCGCACACGCTGGTAGACCAGGCCGTGGAAGCCGCCAAGCGCAGCGAAGCGACCACGCACCAGGCGAGCTTCATCAATGGTTGCCTGCGCCGTTTTTTGCGCGAACGCGATGCGCTGGTGGCGAAGACCGATGCCAACCCGCAAGCAGTGTGGAACCACCCGCAGTGGTGGATAGACCGGCTGCGCAAAGACCACCCGCAAGACTGGCAGGCGATCTTGCGGGCGAACAACGCGCGGGCACCGCTGATTCTGCGGGTTAATGAACGAAAAACGACTGTAGCCCAATATTTGTCTTCGTTAGAAGCTATGAATATAGTAGCAAATCCTGTGGGTGAATACGGTGTGGTTCTGGCCACTGCGCAGTCGGTTACCGGCCTGCCGGGCTTCGCCGAAGGCCATTTTTCGGTGCAGGACGGCGCCGCGCAACTGGCCGCGCCGCTGTTGCTCAATGGCCTGCTGGCTGCCGATGGATCGACGGCACCGCTCAGGGTTTTGGACGCCTGCGCCGCGCCAGGCGGCAAAACCGCCCACTTGCTCGAGCTGGCTGATTGCGAAGTCACCGCGCTGGACATCGACGCGCGCCGCGGCGAACGCATCACGCAAAACCTGAACCGCCTGGGCCTGCAGGCCAGGCTGGTGATCGGTGACGCAAGCCGTCCCGCAGACTGGTGGGACGGCCAGCTGTACGACGCGATTTTGCTGGACGCGCCGTGTACCGCGTCGGGCATCGTGCGCAGGCACCCGGACGTCCGCTGGCTGCGCCGGCCGACCGACATTGCGCAGCTGGCCGGTATCCAGGCGCAATTGCTCGACACGCTGTGGCCACTGCTCAGGCCGGGCGGCCGGCTGCTCTACTGCACCTGCTCGGTTTTCAGGGCGGAAGGCGACAAGCAGCTGCAAACGTTTGTTACGCGCCACAAAGATGTCTCAATACGGCCCGCGCCAGGACATTTGCTGCCCCAAAGTGGCGCCCAAGCGACAGGCTTGCCGGACAATTTGGCTGGTGAACATGACGGCTTTTATTACGCGTTGCTTGAAAAAAGTGTGGCCTGACGGCTCGGCCTGCTCCCTGCAGTACCGGTTGCGCCGCCTGTTGCTCGGCGTTTGCTTGAGCCTGTTTTGGGCCGCTGGCTCCAGCCTGGCCTTAGGCGCCGAAATTACCCAGTTACGTGTCGAACGCAGTGATGACGGGCTCTATCTGTCTGCGACCGCTAACTTCGAACTGTCGCCCGTGGTGGAAGATGCCTTGATGAAAGGCATTCCGCTGTTTTTTGTCATCGAGGCGGATATCTACCGGGACCGGTGGTACTGGACTGACCCGCGTGTCGCCAGCGCCGCCCGCACCATTCGCCTGGCCTACCAGCCGCTGACCCGCCGTTGGCGCGTCAACATTGCGTCAGGGCTGATCAGCAGTTCGGCCGGTCTGCGCGCCACGCTGAACCAGAACTACGAAACCTTGGCTGACGCCGTGTCGGCAATCCAGCGCGTGGCGCGCTGGAAAATTGCCGAAAATAGCGAGGTGCTGGCAGATCCGTCTTACCGGCTTGAGTTCAATTTCAGGCTTGACCTGTCGCAGCTGCCGCGACCGTTCCAGATCGGGATGGCTGGCCAGTCTGAATGGAATATTTCAGCGCAGGTCCGGGAACGGCTTCGGGTCGAGCCTGCCGCAGCCACACCCCGCTCCGCCGAAGGCGTGAAGTGAATCTGCTGGCTAGAGGCGGCTCGCTCAGAAGCAGCAAGGCTTTTCGCTGGACGGTCGGCGTCGGCGCCAGCGTCATGGTGGCGCTGGGCCTGGTGCTGATGTTTTTGCTGACGCTGGCCACCGGCAATCGCGAACTCTACGAGCGCAATTACGAATTGCTCTTTGCGCTGAACATTGCGGTGGCCATCTTGCTGCTGCTGGTGATTGGCTGGATTGCGCTTCGGCTCGGGATGCGTCTGCGGCGCGGAAAGTTCGGCAGTCGGCTGCTGGTCAAACTGGCGGCTATTTTTGGCCTGGTCGGGCTGCTTCCGGGGCTGATGATTTATGTCGTGTCTTATCAGTTCGTCTCACGTTCGATTGAAAGCTGGTTTGACGTGGAGGTCGAAAGCGCGCTGGCCGCCGGCTTGAATCTGGGTCGCGTCACGCTCGAAACGCTGGCGACCGAGTTAGGTAACAAAACCCGGCAGGCCGCCAACCAGCTGTCTGAAACGCCCGACACCACTGCCGGGCTGGCGCTGGAGCGGCTGCGTGATCAGCTCGCGGCCAGCGATGTGGTGCTCTGGAGCGCGTCCGGCCAGTTGATTGCGAGCGCCGGCGAATCACGTTTTGTATTGCAGCCCGAGCGGCCTTCGGTACAACAATTTCGAGCGGCGCGAACCCAGCGTGTCGTCACGCAAATCGAAGGCCTGGAAGAGGTCGTCCCCGGTGGCAATGGCGAGCTGAGCACCCGAAGTGCGCCGCTCACCGGAACTTTGGGCACGCCCGGTGCTGCGCCAAGTGCCGCTGCGCCCGGCATGGGGCCGCGCGTGAGAGCCATTGCCCTTGTCAATAATCCGAATTTGAATGTGCTCGGCGAATCGCGCTTCCTGCAAGTCACAGAAGCCTTGCCCGCCACGCTGGTCGCCAACGCGATTGCAGTTCAGGAGGCCAACCGTGAATACCAGGAACGGGCGCTGGCGCGCGGCGGGCTGCGGCGGATGTACATCGGCACCCTCACGCTCAGTCTGTTCCTGGCGGTGTTTGGCGCTGTGCTGCTGGCTGTTCTGCTCGGCAACCAGCTGGCCAAGCCGCTGCTGCTTCTGGCAGAAGGCGTCAAGCAGGTCGCGCAGGGCGATCTGACGCCGAAGGCCGCGCTGCAGGGCAAGGACGAACTGGGTGGGCTCACGCGCTCGTTTGCCGACATGACGCAGCAGCTGTCAGATGCGCGCTCAGCCGTTCAGGCGAGCATGAGCCAGGTCGATGCAGCGCGCGACAACCTGCAAACCATCCTCGACAACCTTACGGCCGGCGTGATCGTGCTGGACGTCCGCGGCCGCATTCAATCGAGCAACCCGGGCGCCACACGAATTCTGCGCACGCCGCTGGCCGCCTGGCACGGCAAGCTGCTGGGCGAGGTGCCCGGTCTGGAAGTATTCGCCAAAGATGTGCAGGTCCAATTCGCGAACTTTCTGCATGAACCGTTTAGCGAGCTGCCTGCAGAAAATGCGCCGCATGCGCAAGAGCAATGGCAGCAGTCGTTTGAGCTCAATGCCGCCATGCCGGGGTCGCCCGACAACGCCATCACGCTGATCGCACGCGGCGCCAAAATGTCGGGCACCGAAGAATTTTTGCTCGTCTTCGACGATGTTTCCGAAATGGTTTCGGCCCAGCGTGCGCAGGCGTGGGGCGAAGTGGCGCGGCGCCTGGCGCACGAAATAAAGAATCCGCTGACGCCGATCCAGCTGTCGGCCGAGCGGCTGGAGATGAAGCTGTCAGGCAAGGTCGGCCAGCCCGAACAATTGTTGCTGACCAAGTCGGTGAAGACCATCGTTGATCAGGTCGATGCGATGAAACGCCTGGTCAATGAATTTCGCGACTACGCCCGTCTTCCGGCGGCAGAACTCAAACCCACCGACCTCAATGCGCTGGTGGGCGATGTCATGCAGCTTTATCCCAATGAAAACGCAGCGGTGCCTGTGTTCGCCGAGCTCGACCCGCGGGCGCCGCTGATTCGGGGTGACGCCGAGCAACTCCGCCAAGTGATTCATAACCTGTTGCAAAACGCCCAGGATGCGCAGGAAGGAAAGCCTGGCGCGGCTGTGACGATCAAGACCGACTATTCCGAATCGTCCCGCCGCGTGCGTCTGAGTGTGCGCGACAACGGAGCCGGCTTTCCCGAACACATCCTTAAACGGGCGTTTGAGCCCTATGTCACAACCAAAGTCAAAGGCACCGGACTTGGTCTGGCTGTCGTGAAAAAGATAGCCGATGAACATGGCGCACGGATCGATATTTCCAACCGGATCGCCGATGGCGTGGTTCAAGGCGCGCAAGTATCGTTATCATTTGGGGTGGCGGCATAACAACACAGTCCGTTACACCTTTGTTTCATAAAAATTTCAGGGACAGTATTTCAAGATGGCAAACATTCTGGTGGTCGACGACGAGCTGGGCATTCGTGACCTGCTGTCGGAAATTCTCAACGACGAAGGGCATCAGATTGAGCTGGCTGAAAACGCCGCGCAGGCACGGGCGGCCCGCTTGCGTGCCCGGCCTGATCTGGTGCTGCTAGATATCTGGATGCCTGATACCGACGGCGTCACGCTGCTCAAGGAATGGTCTTCGGGTGGCTTGCTCACCATGCCTGTCATCATGATGAGTGGCCACGCCACCATTGATACGGCGGTCGAGGCCACCAAGATCGGCGCCCTGGCTTTCCTGGAAAAGCCGATCACGCTGCAAAAACTCCTTAAGGCCGTCGAGCAGGGCTTGACCAAAACAAGCCCCAGAAAGCCAGTGCATCTCAATTCGCCCGTGACGGCAAGCGACCTGACGCTGGAAGCCATCATGACGGGCAGCTCGCTACCATCACATGTCGACATGGGTCCGCAGGCAACGCAGAATTTCATGCTCGAAAAACCGCTGCGCGAAGCGCGCGACGAGTTCGAAAAAGCCTACTTCGAGTTTCACCTAGCCAAGGAAGGCGGCTCGATGACACGCGTTGCCGAAAAAACCGGATTGGAGCGCACACACCTTTACCGCAAGTTGAAGCAACTTGGCGTTGACCTCACACGCGGCAAGCGCGGCGGCTGAGCCTAGTCAGCGCCGCAGTATTCACGCGGCCGGGCACGGGTCAGCCCGACGCGCTGATATATACTTGGACGCTCAGGCCCGGTAGCTCAGTCGGTAGAGCAGAGGATTGAAAATCCTTGTGTCGGTGGTTCGATTCCGCCCCAGGCCACCAGTTACTGCACCGGGGACGTCCGACGACGTCCGGGTCAAATCGAAAAGCCCTTAGGTTTCAACACCTTAGGGCTTTTTTGTTGTCCGAAATCGTCCGAAGACGTCCGGAAAAAGTTGAGCTTAGACAGCCACGGTTGCAGTTATTGATGCAGTAACTCTGAAGAATCAGAGACCGCTGCAGAGTTTCTGTAGCCATCCATCAACTTAGGCGCGTACAGCGCCATGGAGGCTGAAATGCAATCTGGTGCGGTCCAGACAAACGACGACGACGTCATCACTAACCTCGCTCTCGGGGCGCCCCGGCAAA
>JANPFZ010000050.1:0-7060 GCA_031423655.1 Polaromonas sp. | reverse complement strand
CATTGGTGCTGGCGGCAAAAATACGGCCCGCGCCGCCGGTGGCCAGCAGCGTGGTCTTGGCTTCCAGAATGTGCAGGTCGCCGGTTTCCATCTCCAGTGCG
This sequence comes from Polaromonas sp., assembly GCA_031423655.1. Classification (GTDB taxonomy): domain Bacteria; phylum Pseudomonadota; class Gammaproteobacteria; order Burkholderiales; family Burkholderiaceae_C; genus Polaromonas. Next base: position 6,959 of record JANPFZ010000050.1, on the reverse strand, counting down.
GTCACGCCAACCACGTCGCCATCCGCATCGCGAATCAAATCCATCGCCAGCCATTCAACGAAGAAGCTGGTTTTTTCTTTTACGTTTTGCTGGTACAGCGTGTGCAGCATCGCGTGGCCGGTGCGGTCGGCCGCAGCGCAGGCGCGCTCGACGGCTTTTTCACCGTAGTTGGCGGTGTGACCGCCGAACGGGCGCTGGTAAATCGTGCCGTCGGGGTTGCGGTCAAACGGCATGCCCATGTGTTCCAGGTCATACACAACCTTGGGCGCTTCGCGGCACATGAACTCAATCGCGTCCTGGTCGCCCAGATAGTCAGAGCCCTTGACAGTGTCGAAGAAGTGGTAATGCCAGTTGTCTTCATTCATGTTGCCCAGCGAAGCGCCAATGCCGCCCTGCGCCGCCACGGTGTGCGAGCGGGTCGGGAAGACTTTGGTCAGCACGGCGACGTTCAGTCCCGCTCTGGCCAACTGCAGCGAAGCGCGCATGCCGGAGCCGCCTGCGCCGACGATCACGACGTCGAATTTACGGGTGGGAAGTTTGGAAGTCACTGTCATGTTGGTACTAATTCTGAAAATCGTTGCGGCGAAATGGCAAATATGCGATGTGGTCTAGAAACCAGCGGTGCCGTGTGATCAAACGCGCCACAGCACCTGGATGCCCCAGCCCGCGCAAGCGATTAGCCAGACCAGGGTGAAAACTTGCAGGCCCAAGCGCAGGCCGACAGATTTGATGTAATCCATCCAGATGTCACGCATGCCAACCCAGACGTGGTACAGCAGAGCGATGATGATGGTGAAGGTCAGCACCTTCATCCACTGCGACGAGAAAATACCCGCCCACTTGTCGTAGCCGATAGCGCCTTTGGTGAAAAGCACCTGCGCCAGCACCAGCAAGGTGAAGAGCACCATCAGCGCGGCGGTGACGCGCTGCGCCAGCCAGTCGCGCAAGCCATAGTGCGCACCGACAACAATGCGCTTGGTTCCGTAATTGACAGCCATTTTTATTCTCGTTCTATCGTTTTGGATTAATAAACACCGAAGAGCTTGGCGCCCAGCACTGCCGTCAGAAACACGCTCAGGCCGAGCGTGACCAAGGCTGATATTTTTCCAAATTCCTTCGTCACGGCCGAGTGGTGGGTGTCTGACCACAAATGGCGCAGACCGGCAATGAAGTGGTGCAGGTAAGCCCAGATCAGGGCCAGTGCCGCCAGCTTCCAGATCAGGCCTGGCAGCCCAAGCATGCCGACGTTGAAAGCGGCCTTGAAGCGCGAGAAAGAAATCTCGGACGAAATCGATTTGTCGAACATCCAGATGATGAAGGGCATCAGCAGGAACATCAGCGCGCCACTGACGCGGTGAAGAATAGAGACGATACCTGCCGCAGGCAGGCGGTAAGTGCGCAGGTCGGTGAAGGCGTTGATGTTGCGGAACTCGGGCCGCTTTTTGGCTAGGGGGGTGGCTAGTTCGGACATGCTGGGATTCCTGTGTTTTTCTGCGCTAACTGGCCTTGACCGCGTGTTAATTGGCAAATTCTGGTAAACCCTCGAATTCTATTGCAACGCAGCATTGATGCACGGGTTGGCTGCAGATGGTTTGAAGTTTTTGTCGGATTAAAAGTGCTTTGCATGTCTTTTTAATAGTCGAATCCAGTTCGTTCCGGTTTTTAAAAATGATGCTGACGCGGCGGTTACAAAATGTCCAGCGCAGCCAGCATTTCACCGGCGCGTGTACGTATCTCGCCGCGCAGTTCCGGCGTCATGCGCTGCAGGTTTTTCACCATCAGCGCGGTTCTCGGGTTATCGGCGAATGCGGCTTCGTGCTGGTCCAGAAAATTCCAGTACAAGGTTGTCATCGGGCAGGCTTTGGCGCCCACGCGGGTTTCGGGCTCGTACTGGCAGTCGGTGCAGTAGTTGCTCATGCGTTTGACGTAAGCGCCGCTGGCGACGTAAGGCTTGGAGGTGAAACGCCCGCCGTTGGCGAACAACGCCATGCCAGCGGTGTTGGGCAGTTCGACCCATTCAACCGCATCGACGTAGACCGCCAGATACCAGTCGCACAGTGCTTGCGGTTTGATCTGTGCGGTGACGCCAAACATGCCGGTCACCATCAGGCGCTGGATGTGGTGCGAATAGCCGTTGGCCAGCGTCTGACCAATGCTTTGGCGCATGCAGTTCATCTTCGTCTCGCCGGTCCAGTACCAGGCAGGCAGGGCATTTTCATGGCCGAAGTGATTGGCCGTTTTAAGCGCCGGCATGTCGAGAAAATAAACTCCGCGCATGAATTCGCGCCAGCCGAGGATTTGCCGGATAAAGCCTTCCACGCTGGGCAAATCGAGGTTCTTCTTTTGGTACGCCTGCTCGGCCGCCAGCACCACTTCCAGCGGGGTAAGCAGCTTCAGATTGAGCGAGCTTGAGAGCAGTGCGTGCCAGCCGAAATCCAGGCCGGTCCACATCGCGTCCTGATGGGCGCCGAAGTGGGGCAGGCGCTTGTCGATGAAATCGTTCAGGGCCATCAGCGCCTGCGCCCGCGTCACGGGCCAGTTGAATCGGCTCAGGTCGCCCGGGTGGTCGGCGAAGTTCTTTTCTACCAGCGCCATCACGTCCTGAGTGATGCGATCGGGCTTGAATATCAACGGCGCGGGCACGTCTTTCGGCCCCGCCTTGCCGAAGCCCTTGCGGTTTTCTGCATCAAAATTCCATTTTCCGCCCACGGGTTGGTCGCCCTCCTTACCCTCCACCAACACCTTGTATTGCCTGCGCATGGTGCGATAGAAAAACTCCATACGCAGGCTGGCAGATGTTCCCGCCCAGTTGCGAAACTGCGGCAGGCTGCACAGAAAATGCTTGTCCTCTCGCCACTCTATAAAGGGTTTTAGACTTCTAGCCCAGGTTTTGCTTGCATGAGCAGCTATCAACTTAATAGCGTCATCCAGCTGCTTGCGTACCCGCAAGTCCCCTGGTTCCACGCCGATGACTTGCTGCGGCTGGTGCTGCTCCATTGCCGCGCGCAGTCCATCGGCAAGGGTTTTGTCGCCATGCGTGTGCAGGGCACGGTAATCGACGCGGAAGCCGCGCTGCGCCAAGGACTTTGCAAAATGCCGCATCGCCGACAGAAACAAAGTGGTTCGTATTTTGTGCGACCAGACGTGGGTGGATTCTTCAAGCGCTTCGACCATCAGCACCACGTCCTGCACTGCGTCAAAACCGTCAAAAGCGGACGACGCCTCATCGAGCTGATCGCCCAGAATGAGGACGAGGTGACGACACGGTATGGTTTGCATACGAAGATTATGTTGAATGACTGAGTCGTCTGCATTGACGCCCGCCTTTTCCACCCGCGTGCCGTGGGCTTACTGTTTTTCGCCCGTCCCCGGTATCCCGATGCCAGCCTGCTTTTTGGCGCGGCACGCGTCCGAACAGTATTTGACCTCGTCCCAGTTTTTTGCCCAGCTTTTGCGCCAGGTCATTTCGCGTTTGCAGACGATGCAGGTTTTGCTGGGAAGCGACGCCTTGTTGCCTTTGAAGCCCTTGAAACCCATGCGTGAAACGCCCCGGTCAGCCAAGGGTGTTGTGGTAGTGGTGCGTGTCGGTTCGGTAGTAGCCGCGCCGCAGCTCCATCGGCATATCCTTGTAGGTGAAGGCGATGCGCTCGACGCTCAAGAGCGGCGTTCCTTGCTTCACTTTCAATAGCATCTCAAGACCGCCAGTCGCGGGCAGAGCGCGGATTTTCTCATCAGCTCGGACCATGCGCACATTAAACTCGATCTCAAACAATGCGTACATCGGGCCGTGGTAGTCGGACAGGCGCTCGGCGGTCAGGCCCTTGAAGGGCGTGGCCGGCAGCCACAGGTCTTCGACGATGGTTGGCACGCCCGCATAGCTCAGCACACGGCGCGCCTGCAGCACCGCATCTCCGGTGCGCAGCGCCAGCGCGCGGGCTATGTCGGCAGTGGCGCGGGTGCGGCGGCAGTCGATGATGTCGCGCTCCGCCGGGCCTTCGCTGCCGGGCGCACCGTTATCGGGGACAAGCTTCAGAAACCGGAACTGCACATGCTGCTCTGCATGCGTGGCTACAAAAGTACCCCGGCCCTGGCGGCGCACCACCAGGTTGTCGGCTGCCATTTCATCGATTGCCTTGCGTACTGTGCCCTGGCTCACGCGGTAGCGGGCGGCCAGTTCAATCTCGGACGGAATCGCCTCGCCGGGCTTCCACTCGCCGGACTGCAGGCTTTGCAAGATCAGGCCCTTGATTTGCCGATACAGCGGGCTGAATGCAGGCGCCGCGCCCGCTGCGCTGTCTGCGGCAACGGCAGCCTTGACCGGTAAAAAGTTGGGAGCTACAGATACAGCAGACATGTGGGGAACCCCGTGAGTGTGTGGTCAATCCTATCTTATATAAGACATAAGACAAATTGACCTGAGGGTTTATTCGGGGATAAACTCTGAGATCTTCCTGAGCCCGATTTCGGCTTTTTCTACCAGGCTTGTTTTGGCAAAAACACCCTGATCTCTTTTCCAACCTTTGGAGCATTTCCCATGAGCAAAAAACCTGTTCGAGTTGCTGTCACCGGCGCCGCCGGCCAGATCGGCTACGCCCTGCTGTTTCGCATCGCGTCTGGTGAGATGCTGGGCAAAGACCAGCCTGTAATTTTGCAATTGCTCGAGGTGCCTGTGGAAGGCCCGCAGAAAGCGCTGAAGGGCGTGATGATGGAACTCGACGACTGCGCCTTCCCGCTGCTCGTCGGCATGGAAGCCCACGGCGACCCGATGACCGCCTTCAAGGACGCCGATTACGCGCTGTTGGTGGGTTCACGCCCACGCGGCCCGGGAATGGAACGGGCTGAGTTGCTGGCCGTCAACGGAGCGATTTTCACCGCCCAGGGCAAGGCATTGAACGCAGTTGCCAGCCGCAAGGTCAAGGTGCTGGTGGTCGGCAACCCCGCCAATACCAACGCCTACATTGCGATGAAAAGCGCGCCTGATTTGCCGGCCAAAAACTTCACCGCCATGCTGCGTCTGGACCACAACCGCGCCGCCAGCCAGATTGCTGCCAAGACCGGCAAGGCCGTGGCTGACATTGAAAAACTCACCGTCTGGGGCAACCACTCGCCCACCATGTACGCCGACTACCGCTTCGCCACCATCAAGGGCGAAAGCGTCGCCAAGATGATCAACGACCAGGACTGGAACGCCAACGTTTTCCTGCCGACCGTCGGCAAGCGCGGCGCCGCCATCATCGAGGCGCGCGGCCTGTCGTCGGCCGCCTCGGCCGCCAACGCCGCCATCGACCACATGCGCGACTGGGCGCTGGGTACCAACGGGAAATGGGTCACCATGGGCATCCCATCGGACGGCCAGTACGGCATTCCGAAAGACATGATGTTTGGCTTTCCCGTGACCTGCGAAGGCGGCGAATACAAGCTGGTCGAAGGCCTGGAAATCGATGCCTTCAGCCAGGAGCGCATCAACAAGACCCTGGAAGAATTGCAGGGCGAGCAAGCCGGTGTTGCGCACCTTCTCTGAGCACCGCTGAAATGCACCCCCGCGACGTACTCCTTGGCGCTCAGGCCGCAGCGGCAATCTTGCCCGTCTGTGACCACTACAGCGGCGTTGAAGCCCGCATGCGCAAAAGCCTGCAACTGCAGGCCGAGATGATCGAAGAGTTCGGCGCCTGCGTGTTCGACGTGACGCTGGATTGCGAAGACGGCGCGCCCGTCGGCGGCGAGGGCGACCATGCGGCGATGGTGGTTGCGCTGGTCGCGCTTTCAGCAGACCGGGCGCGGGTGGCGGTGCGGGTTCATGCGGTCGATCACCCGGCGTTCGATGCGGATATTGCCACCATCGCCGGCAAGGTCGGGCATCGGCTTAGCCACATCATGGTGCCAAAGGTCGAATCAGTCGCCGATGTCGAGCGGGCTGTCAGCGCGCTGGCAGCAGTGTCTCGGCATGACGTGCCATTGCATGTATTGATCGAATCGCCTGCCGCTCTGTATCGGGCGTTCGAGATTGCAGCGCACCCACGGGTTCAGTCCATCAGTTTTGGCTTGATGGATTTCGTGTCCAGCCACGGCGGCGCGATTCCAGCGCACGGCATGAGCGGTGCAGGCCAGTTCACCCATCCGCTGGTGGTGCGGGCCAAGCTTGAAATTGCTGCCGCCTGCCACGCGCATGGCAAGACGCCGTCGCATGGCGTGGTCACTGAATTCAACGACGCGGCCGCCATCAAGGCTGCGGCGGGCAAAGCCGCTGGCGAATATGGCTACACCCGCATGTGGAGCATTCACCCGAACCAGATTCGACCGATTCTGGAAGCCTTCGCGCCAGCCGAAGACGAGATTGAAGACGCTACAAAAATAATAGCTGCTGGCGCAGATTATGCCTGGGCTCCCATTAGTTTTGAAGGTAAATTGCACGACCGCGCAAGCTACCGCTACTTCTGGCAGTTGCTGGAGCGTGCGCATCAGACCGGCCGCGCGCTTCCCCTTGAGGCGCGCAGTTGGTTCACCTCTGCCGACACTGGAGCTTCGAGCCATCGCCAAGCCAGCCCACTTGTCAACCCGGTCACCCATCAGGAGTTCTCATGAAAATCATGCATACCACCACCCTTTCCCTGAGCTTTGCTGTGGCCCTGTGCCTGGCCGTTGCGGTTCCCGCTGCAGCGCAAACCGCCGCACCGGTTGACAAGCCCAAACCTGCCGTTAAAAAGGCGCCAGCGAAAAATCCGGGTGCCGATTCAAGCCGCACCAACCTGAAAACCACCGCAAAAAATGTCGCTGCGGGTATCGAAGCCGCCGAACAAGCCTTGACGCCTGATGAGCTCGCCATTGCCGAGCGCGTGCATGTGGGCAGCCTGCCGTGTGAGCTGGGCGCTTCGGTTTCGTTGAACCCCGATAGCAAAGCGCCGGGCTACTTTGATGTGCAGGGTAAAAATTTCAAGTACCGCATGTTTCCTGTCGCCACC
>JANPFZ010000049.1:0-3891 GCA_031423655.1 Polaromonas sp. | reverse complement strand
GAACACACGCCTGCAGGTCGAGCATCCGGTGACCGAATGCATCACGGGGCTGGACCTGGTCGAATTGATGATTCGTGTCGCGGCGGGCGAGCCGCTACCGTTGGCGCAAAAAGACGTGCAGCGCAACGGCTGGGCGATGGAATGCCGCATCAATGCCGAAGATCCGTTCCGCAGCTTTCTGCCGAGTACCGGCCGCCTGGTGCGCTTTCAGCCGCCGAAGCAGACGATGTTTGCGGCGCAGCCCTCACCCCCAACCCCTCTCCCGCACGTGAAGCCGAAGGCTTTGCTTTCAGGTACGGGCGAGGGGAGCGATCAGGCCTTCGGCGGGGTTCGGATTGACACCGGTGTGGAAGATGGCGGCGAGATTCCGATGTACTACGACTCGATGATTGCCAAGCTCATCGTGCATGGCAAAGACCGGCTGGACGCGATTGCGAAGATGCGCGAGGCGCTCAATGGCTTTGTAATTCGTGGCATCTCCAGCAACATCCCGTTTCAGGCGGCTTTGTTGGCGCATCCGAAGTTTGTGGCCGGTGACTTCAACACCGGCTTCATTGCGGAAAATTACAGCCAGGGCTTCAAAGCCGAAGACGTGCTGCATGACGACCCGGATTTTCTGGTGGCGCTGGCCGCTTATGTGAACCGCCGCATGCTCGGTCGCGCGGCGGGTATCAGCGGGCAGATGCCGGGGCATGGCGTGATGGTGGGTGAAGAGTTCGTTGTCATCGGTTTGGGCGCTACCGGACAGAACACCCAGCAGACGGCGATGGTGACTCAGTATGAAGCAGAATCAGGCTCTAGCCGAATAGAAACGGGCGCAAGGAGCTATGAAATATGTAGCAACTGGCATTTGGGCGCTGCGCGTATACGGGGCACCGTCAACGGCCAGCCGTTCGCGGCGCAGGTCGAGCGCGGCGTCGGCACGTCATCGAAAGTTAACCCGCTGGCGATTCGCGTGGCCCATAACGGCGCGCGGCTCGATGCGCTGGTGCTGTCGCCACGCGCTGCCGAGCTGCACGCGCTGATGCTGTACAAGGCGCCGCCGGACATGAGCCGTTTTGTGCTGTCGCCGATGCCGGGCCTGCTGGTCGAGGTAGCGGTGCAGCCTGGGCAAAAAGTGCAGGCCGGCGAGCGGGTTGCGGTGATCGAGGCGATGAAGATGGAAAATGTGCTGTTTGCTGTCGCCGATGGCGTGGTGGGTAAAGTGCTGGCGGCCAGGGGCGAATCGCTCAGCGTGGACCAGCCGATAGTGGAATTCGCTTAACTCAGCGACGAGACTTAACCATAAGACTTAACCAGGAGAGCAGAGTATGAACATTCATGAATTTGAAGCGCAGCTGAAAGCAGATCACTTTGACGAGGCGGTGCCCGTTGATCGCGCCATCGGCTACGCCATGGGCGAGCACCAGCACCCGTTTGACGCCTGCGCGCTGATCACGGCGGGCGACATCACGCTGGTGGTTGATGGCGTGTCGTCCTGCTACCGGGCGGGCGATATTTTCCGGCTGCCCGCCGGCACGCCGCACCTTGAGGCTGCCGGGCCGCAGGGCGTGAGCTACCTGTCAGGGCGCAGGTCGGTCAGGCCGGCATGAAGGTGCGTCCCCTTCAACAGAATCAGTACAGGCCATTCAAGGTTCTCGGCATCCAGCAGATCGCCATCGGCGCGCCTGATAAAAACCGATTGCGTACGCTGTGGGTAGACCTGCTCGGGCTGGAGGTAACCGGCAATTTCGTCAGCGAGCGCGAGAACGTTGACGAAGACATTTGCAGCATCGGCAGCGGTGCGTTTAAGGTCGAAGTCGATTTGATGCAGCCGCTGGACATCGGAAAAAAACCGGCCGTGCACACCACCCCGCTGAATCACGTCGGTTTGTGGATTGACGACTTACCGGCAGCGGTGGAATGGCTGACGGCGCAGGGTGTGCGCTTTGCGCCCGGCGGTATTCGCAAAGGTGCAGCGGGTTTTGACATTTGCTTCATGCATCCGAAGGCCAGCGACGAATTTCCGATTGCGGGTGAGGGCGTTTTGATTGAAATGGTGCAGGCGCCGGCGGAGGTGATCAAGGCATTCAGCGCGATGGCTTGATCGCAGCGACGTGGTCGCAATGCGGCGGGCCAGGAGTCTGCACGGCAGAAGTGCAGATAAAGCGTCATCGCAGGAAGAGGCCCAGGCGTGAAAGCCCGATGCCTGCCAGCGACCACCCGTATTTGTCAGACAAGGGCATGCTGCTGCTCCATTCAATGCCCGAGTGGATGCCCGAAGGACGTGAGGGCCTATTTCATCAGCGACACCGTTGACCGCCTGCGACTTCGGGCGTTTCACCTGTGGAGTTGAGTGATCTGTTCGCAGGTCGTGCGCGTGGCGCGCTAGATGGGGCTGGTCAAGCGGGGCACCATCGCCGTCGATGGCATACGCAAGGTCAAGACCAACGCCAGCCGCCACAAGGCCATGACTACTAGCATATGCGCCAGGCTGAGGCCGAACTCAAGGCGCAAATCACGGCGCTGCTGGACAAAGCCAAAGCGGCTGCACCCGTTACGCGCGGAGTTCAAGCTCGTGTCCCTCGCCCTCAATTTGCGCCGAATGTGTGCCATGCAAGGCGCCCGAGGGCAAAAGTCGGCCAAAAAGCGCTTGCACACGTTGTTCAATGCAGTCCAACGATCCTGCCACGCGGCCGCACGGGGCTCAAATCATTGACATGACCTCTTCGGCCAGAACCAAAGCCGCAAACGACCTACTTCTGCGCGACTTCAAATCTTTTGCCGCGCAGACTCCTAAAGCCGACTACTTTCAAATGCAGAAAAATGCAGGCGAAGGCGTGCTTTTTTCTGTGCCATGGCGGCCGGTAGGTCGCTTACAAAACTTTGGCAATCGAGTCGCAGACGTAGTCGATGTTTTTGCTGTTCAGCGCGGCAACGCACATGCGGCCGGAGTCCAGGCCGTAGACGCCAAACTCGTTGCGTAGCCGCACCATCTGGTCCTTTGTCAGGCCCGAATAGCTGAACATGCCGATCTGGCTGGTGATGAAGCTCATGTCCTGCTTCACGCCCGCCGCCTTCAGTCCATCGACCAGCTTTTGCCGCATGTCCTTGATGCGAACGCGCATTTCGGCCAGCTCGCCTTCCCACTGCATGCGCAATGCCGGGCTGTTTAGCACCATGGCAACCACGGTGCCGCCATGCGTTGCCGGGTTGCTGTAGTTGGTGCGGATGACCAGTTTCAGCTGCGACAGAACCCTGGCGGCTTCGTCCTTGCTCTGGCACAGCACCGACAACGCGCCGACGCGTTCGCCGTACAGGCTGAAGCTTTTCGAGAACGACGTTGAGACGAAAAAATTCAGACCGGCCGCGACAAATTTGCCGATGACAGCGCCGTCTTCCTGAATGCCGTGGCCGAAGCCCTGGTAGGCCATGTCGAGAAAAGGCGTGAGCTGCTTCGCCTTGATCGCGGCAATCACCTGGTCCCACTGTGCGGCGGTGATGTCGTAGCCGGTCGGGTTGTGGCAGCAAGCATGGAGCACAACAATGGTGCCTGCAGGTGCTGAATTCAACGCTCTCAGCATGCCCTCAAAGTTCACGCCGCGCTTGCCTGCGTCGTAATACGGGTAGCTTTCAACCTGAAATCCGGCTTGCATGAACAGGCCGCGGTGATTTTCCCAGCTCGGGTCGGAAATCATGACCTTGGCGTTGGGGCTCAATTTTTTCAGAAAGTCGGCCCCAATTTTCAGGCCACCCGTGCCGCCTATACCCTGGGCGGTGGCGATGCGACCAGTTTTGACCGGTTCGCTGTCGGCGCCAAACACCAGCGCCTTGACGGCCGCGTCGTAGGCGGCAATGCCGTCAATCGGCAAATAGCCGCGGGGCTTGGGCGACGCCATCATTTGCTCTTCA
>JANPFZ010000048.1:0-5587 GCA_031423655.1 Polaromonas sp. | reverse complement strand
GCACTACCAGGTCGGCTACGCCCAGCATCTGCGCGATGCGCTGCCCAAGGCTACTTTCGTCGCCTTTACCGGCACACCCGTCAGCAGCACAGACCGCGACACGCGCGCCGTGTTCGGCGACTACATCCATGTGTATGACATGCAGCAGTCGAAAGAAGACGGCGCGACGGTGGCTATTTATTACGAGTCGCGTCTGGCCAAGCTCAGTCTGAAAGCCGCTGACCTGCAGCAGCTTGATGACGAGGTGGACGAGCTGGCAGAAGACGATGAAGAAAGCCAGCAGGCGGCGTTAAAAAGCCGCTGGGCTGCGCTTGAAAAAGTGGTCGGCGCCGAGCCGCGTATTGCCAGCGTGGCGCAAGATTTGGTGGCGCATTTTGAAGAACGCAACAAGGCGCAAACGGGCAAAGCCATGGTGGTGGCGATGAGCCGCGACATTTGCGCGCATCTGTACAACGAGATTGTTCGCCTGCGCCCTGACTGGCATGACACCGATACCGAAAAAGGCGCGATCAAGATCGTCATGACAGGATCAGCCAGCGACAAGTCGCTGCTGCGGCCCCACATCTACAGCGCGCAGGTCAAAAAGCGGCTTGAAAAGCGCTTCAAAGACCCGGCAGACCCGCTGCGGCTGGTGATCGTGCGTGACATGTGGCTGACGGGCTTTGATGCGCCGTGCGTGCACACGCTGTATGTGGACAAGCCCATGAAGGGCCACAACCTGATGCAGGCGATTGCGCGGGTCAACCGCGTGTTTAAAGACAAGCAGGGCGGCTTGGTGGTGGACTACATCGGCATCGGCAACGAGCTGAAACTGGCCATGAAGGAATACACCGCCAGCCAGGGGCGCGGGCGCCCGACGGTCGATGCGCATGAAGCTTTCAGTGTGCTGGCAGAGAAGATGGACGTGCTGCGCGCCATGCTGCACGGCTTTGACTACAGCGGTTTTCTGACGGGCGGGCACAAGACCCTGGCGGGTGCTGCCAACCATGTGCTGGGGCTGAAGACCGGGCCGACGCGGGACGGCAAGAAGCGCTTTGCAGATACAGCGCTGGCGATGAGCAAGGCGTTCACGTTGTGCTGCACGCTGGATGAAGCCAAGGCGGTGCGGGAAGAAGTGGCCTTTATGCAGGGCGTCAAGGTCATGCTGACGAAGAAGGAATTGACTGCCAAAAAGCGGACTGACGATCAGCGCGAGCTGGCGATTCGCCAGATCATTTCGTCGGCTGTGGTGTCTGAAAGCGTCGTCGATATTTTTGATGCGGTGGGTCTGGACAAGCCGAACATTGGACTGCTCGACGACGAGTTTCTGGCGCAGGTGAGAGACCTGCCCGAACGCAACCTGGCCGTCGAGCTGCTGGAGCGCTTGTTGCAGGGCGAGATCAAAAGCCGGTTTGCCGGCAGCGTGGTGCAGAACCGGAAGTTTTCGGAGATGCTGGGCAACGTGATTCAGCGCTACCAGAACCGGTCTATTGAGACCGCGCAGGTCATGGAAGAGCTGATCCAGATGGCGAAGAAGTTCAGAGAGGCTTCGCTGCAGGGCGAAAAGCTGGGGCTGAGCGAGGACGAGGTGCGGTTTTATTACGCGCTGATCGAGAACGAGTCAGCGGTGCGCGAGCTGACAGACGACACGCTGAAAAAAATCGCCCATGAGCTGACCGAGAACCTGCGCAAAAACCTCAGCGTGGACTGGTCGGCGCGGGAAAGCGTTCAGGCCAGGCTGCGCCTGATGGTCAAACGCATTTTGCGCAAATACAAATACCCGCCAGATCACCAGGACGCGGCGGTGGAGCTTGTGCTGGAACAGGTTCAGGCGTTTGGAGACAGTTGGGGCGGGTAGGGAAGCCGGCAGGGCTCTCCACGCTGAAAAGCAATCGTTTCAATGGTCATTCAGGCCGCTAGCCCAGGAAATACCTGCGTTAGCAACTATCAAAATAGTAGCGAAGCAAGTTGATGTCTGAGCCAGCGTGGTACCACCAACAGGAATCGAACCTGTATCTAGCGCTTAGGAGGCACTCGTTCTGTCCATTGAACTATGGCGGCGCGGGTTGGGAGCCAGTGGAATTGTATTCGCGCCTGCGTGCATGCGGGCTGGCTGGAGCACCTGCGGCGATGCTGACCCATTGCGTTTCCGGTTCAATGCGAGAGTAGGCGCACCGCCGCAGCCAGTGCTGCGGCACGGCAAGGCGGGGCAACGATCTATCGCGTTGAACTGGAAACGCAATCAGTCGTAGGGCACGGTGTAGATCAGATCCACCGCGCTTTGCTGACCGGCCTGGGCGCGCACAGTGAAGCGCTGCGACAAGTCGTAGAACACGAACAGGGTGCCGAGCGCGCCCGAAATGCTGCGTTCGTAGGCAGCGTAGAAGTTACTTGAAAAGCGCTTGCCGAGTGTGATGGCACCTTCGGTGGCGCCGCCGTTTGCGTTACTGGCCGCGCCGCGAAATGACAGCTCGTCCAGCCCCAGCGACGCGGCCAGGCCGCCCGACATACCGCCGCTTTTGCTGCCCAGCAGCGCCAGCGCCGCCTGCTGCAGCAGCGCGGCTTCGGCACCGCCAGAAGCCGAGGCGCGCCCCACGATCAGCCACGACAGTTTTTCGGCGTCAGGCAGCTCGGGCTGCGCATACAGGCGCACGCGCGGTAGCAGGGCGGTGCCCAGAATCTGCACGCCGACGCGCTGCGTCATCATGTTCGGGCGAACCGCCAGAATGTCTAGCGAGGGGTTGTCGATGGCGCCAGTGAAACGGATCACGCCCTGCTCTACATCGAGTCGCTGGCCATAGGCACGGTACTGACCGCCGTCGGTGTTGATGGTGCCGGTGAGGCGCGGGCTGCGCAGCGACTCGCCGGCCAGCGCCAGCGTGCCGCGCAGGCGCGTGTCAATGCCTTTGCCCTGCACGCGGAAGTCCGTCCCCAGATCGATTTGCATGGCGAGCTTGACGGCGACTGGCTTGGCCTCGGCGGCTGCCGGCTCACTGGTTTGCGCGGGCGCTTGTCGCCCAGCCGCCGTGCTGCGGCCGGTGCGCACCACCACATCGTCACCCAGCTGCGGCGTGCCTTCTTCGGGCAGGATGATGCGCGCTTGGTCAACCACCAGTTTGCCGCTGATGGCCGCCTGCTTGCCGGCCAGGCTGGCTTGCAGATCACCGGAGACCGTCAGCTGCCGGTCGGTGCGCAGGCTGGCGCGCAGGCGCTCCAGCGGGGCGTGTAGGCGCTCCTGGGGCTGGCCCCCCACCGGACCATTCAACCAGCCTGCCTCGCCGCGCGCCGTGAGCGTGCCGCCCGTGCCCTTGCCATCATGGCTCCCCGCGCCCTGTAGCGTGAATTCATCGATCAGCATGCGGGTGCCGTCGAGCCGCGCGCGCAGCCGGCCGTTGCCAAACTCGATGCCATCAACCACTGACCGCAGCGCGAGATCATCGGCCAGCAAATCGCCCGCCAGTTGCGGCGAGGCTTTTGTTCCGCTGATGCGCAGGTCAGTGGCAAGCGAGCCGCGCAGCCGCCAGCCTGGCGGAGCCAGCACAGACCAGACACCGATGCGCGGCAGCTGCGCGCGCAGCCGGCCTTCCAGCGGTGCGTCAGGCGCCCAGAGCCAGCCATCGGCACCGGTGCCTTTGGCGGCGCGGGTTAAGCGCGTCTTGAGTTGCCCATCTGCCGTGCCCGCGCGTTCGCTGTCCCAGACCAGTGCGACGTTGACGTCATCGCCATTGCTGGTCAGCGACACGCGCGCCTGTTTAATGCCGGCGGCCACGCGAACCGACGTGCCCTGCGCCGTTGCTGCCTGCACCGTCAGGTCACCGCTGCTGCGCGCCAGGCTGGCCTTGATCGACAAGGCGTTGCCAAGACGGACGTCCCATTCGCCGTCGAGCAGCAGGTTGTTCGCCAGACCGGCACCGGCCAGCTGCGGGCCAATCAACAGCTCAATCCATGCCATTGGCAAGCCCGTCAGTTTGCCGGCCGTGGTGAGTTCGCCGGCCTGCCGGCGCACGGGCTGCCAGGCAAGTACGGCCCGTGATGGCGTAGCCGCTTGCAGTCTGCTGGCCGGCGCGCTCAGCACCGCTTCCCCCGCGCCGCTCTCGAACACGCCGCCATTTGCAGCGCTGCCAGTGGGTGACGGCGTCCACTTCAGCGGCACGCTTGCGCGCGTAGCCAGCCGCCAGGCACCCGCGCCCAGGGCCGGGTCTAGGGCGGTGACACTCAATTGATTGATCAGGCCTTGCCAGCTTGATTCGCTGCGGCCCCCTTCGGCGGCGAGTTGCAGCGCGTAGCGGCGTGTGCCCGCTTCGATGCGGCCCGCCGTACTCAGCTTTGCCTGGCTGAGGCGGCCGTTGAGCGAAGCCTGCAGGGCGCGAATTTTCAGCGTCTGCGGGGCATTGGCTGGCGCCGGCGTCACCGCGTCAGATGCCGTCGCTTTCTGTGTGTCTGCCTGCCAGTCCAGCGAAGGTACCTCAAGCTTCGCCTGCAGTGCCGGGTCGCGCCAGCCGCCTTGCCAGCTGGCTTTCAGTTCAGCGTTGCCGGTGGCTGATGCAGTCTGCAGCGACGCGGGCATGCCCGGCAGCTGTTGCAACCAGCGCAGCGCTTGCGCCGCATCGCGCCCGCGCGCCGTCAGGTCACCGCTGCCGCTGGTGGGTCGCAGCTCGCCTGTAACTTGTGCGTCAAGACCAGGGGCCGTGAGCGACAGAGTTCCCTTCGCGCCCTGTATCTTTGGCTGCACATCGAGTCGCCCACTCAATTCGGCTTCGTCGGTTCGAACGCGCAGTGCCGACAAGACCAGCGTGCCGCCCGCCAGCTGGGTGTTCCAGCTGCCGGTGGCGCTGGCATCGCGCAGGCGCAGTTCGGCCAACGGATTGCTTTGGCCGCTGCGCGCCCTGGGTGTTTTGCTGTCCGGCTTCGACCTTGTTTTGACGTTCGATTCAAAGCCAATGGCCGGGCCCCTGCTTTGCGCATTCGCTTCGCCGTCCAGCGGTAGCGCGGCAAACCGGCTGTGCAACAGCGCCGGGTTGATGTTCTTCAATGTGGCCTGCATCTTCCACGCTGGCACCGCGCCTGACGTGGTGCCGGTGGCCGCGTCAGCCCATTCGCCGCTGGCCACGACTGTTCCAGTGCCTAGCGTGGCCCTCAGCCCACGAACCAGCGCAGTACCGCCCCGCCAGTCGCCATCGACTTGAAGGCTGTCAAGCGGCAAGCGCTGCCGGTCCCACGGACCGGGCAGCTGGTTGGTGAGCGTTGTTTGTAGTTGCCAGGCCTGTTCAGACAGTGACTTGCTGCCTGGGCTGGATGACAGCGGCCCCACGCGAGCACTTCCAGTTAACCGCGTCTGCGGAAATTCAGGCCAGAGGGAAGCCAGATCCAGGTCGCGAAAGGTCCCATCGGCTGCGGCCAGTGGTTGCGCAGCCCACGGCAGGATGCGTGCGGTGGCGCTGGCCTGGGGTTGAAGTGCAGATTTGCTTTTTTCTGCTTGCGGTGTCAGCTGCAGTTCGGCGTTCGCCAGCAGTTCGGTGATCGGGCCGCGCGCCGTGGCCTGAAAGCGAAGCGCCAGCGGCGTGGTGCTGCCTGGCACGGCGGTTTGCAACGCGCCCGACAGTCGCGC
>JANPFZ010000047.1:0-6942 GCA_031423655.1 Polaromonas sp. | reverse complement strand
TCAATCGCGGCCCTGATCTTCGCGGCGACATCGTCCAGTTTGGCCTGGGTCACAGCGGTCTTTGAAACGCCGGTGGCGATCAGTTCTTCAGGGTTTCCGTTTGGCGCCAGCAAAGCCGCCATGGCATTCGTCAGCGGGGTGACGTTGGCGATTCCGGTGCTGCCGGCAGCCGGCTTTTCTGCCAGCATGGACGTCAAGGTCAGCTGGGTATCGCCCACTTGCAATGTGGCAGTGATGACAAACGGAGCCGTCAGATTGGTAACGTCAAAAGTGTAGGAGCCCGCAGCATCGGCCGTTTTGCTGGCGCTGACGCCGTTGGCGTCTTTGATGGTGATGGTGGCACCGGCCATCGCCTGGCCTGTCGCTGCAACGCCAGAAACAGAGGTGCTCGACGCGGTTGGGGAAGGGGTAACGACGGCATTGCCTCCGCCGCCTCCACCACAGGCGACCAGTGCGGCGCTGACAAACGCCATGGAAGCGAGGGCTGTGGATGTTCTTCTCATTTGCATGTTTTCCTTTTTGTGTTGCTTGATGAATTCATTCACGTTGCGCCCACTGCCACTAAATTGACCGGTAATGAAAGAGCAGGCGGGCGGGGAAATGTAACCTTTATTATTTAATAATCACAAATTTATTGTTTTGTGACGAATATATTTATACAAATTGTCAATAAATGCAGTTTTTCAGTTTGAGTCAAACCAGCATCTTTATTTGCACGCCAGATGGGTTGACGTGGCGTCGATGGCAGTGAGTGGACGCCCGACAAAAACGGGGAACCTTTGAAATGCGATTTCCAGGATCGGACTTGATCAGCCGCCCCGCCCTGTTTTTCGGCAGCAAGCAGGCATTTTTTACAAGGTTTTAGCCCTCTAGCCCATGTAGAACCTGCGCAAGGAGCTACTATTTTTATAGCGCCTACTGAATCCGAATCTGCCGCCGCCCGAGCCGGTCAGGCGGCGATTTGCATTTGCGCCACGTCCAGCATCACAAACCGCGCAAAGCGCCCCTGTTTGCGATTGCCGTCGTCGCTGACGATCACGATTTTCGTCACGCCGTCGACAACGGCCGGGCAAATACCTTCTGCACGCTCGAATCCCGCCAGGCCGGGAACCGTCACGCGGCGCACTGGCGCATCGGCCTGTCCGCTCCAGAACCACAGGCCGAACGCGAGGTCGGCACGCGACGCCGGGCCGCTGATGACGAGGTAGCCATTTATCGCAGCCACCCAGCACATGCCGCGAATACCGTGGCCGCCCAGGTTCAGCGTTTGCAGTGTGTTTGAAATTTCAGGTGCCGCTTTCGTGTCAACCTTTGCGTCAACCTTTGCGTCAAATATCGCCGCCGGATTTTCAACGCTGGCAATGATCGCCTGGCTTCCCTGCAAGGGGCTGCGAAAGCCGATCAACAGCCGCTGCCCGTCGGGCGTGACCTCCAGCGCCTCGATGCTCAGACCCGCGCCCGACTTGGCATCAATCACCAGCGCCGCAGCCGCCAGTACCGGGTGCGCTGCGACCAGCGCCTGCTTCAACCCGCTCACCACCACAGGCTCAACCACCTTGTCTTTCTCTATTCGAAAACGCGCCAACTTTTCACGCCCCTTCTGCTCATCGCCATCGTCATCGCGTGAATGCGAAGTGATGGCGTAAAGGTAGCCCGCGCCGTCAAGCGCCAGTCCTTCCAGGTCGTCCAGCTTCCAGATCGGATCGCCGCCGTGGAACCATGCGGGGCCGAGTGATTTCTTGCTGACATCGCCCTTGGCCGCGATAGTGACCAGGCTGAAGGAATGATCTTTTTCGTCTTCGACCACAAGAAAACGCCCGTCCGGGAGTTGCTGGATGGCGGAGGGTTCGTAGAGGCCGGAGAAAGGCTGGAACGTGGGCGGGGCGTTGAGCGGCATGAAGATCAGTACTGTTTACGGTGCCCCGATGGGGCAGGTCGTACCCCATGACGAACAGGCAGGCCTCGTGCGCTGTTGGCCTCATCAAAAAGGCTTGTCTTTGTGCAACTGATGGCTGTGTTCATGCCTGCACGGCAGCTTCACGCGGGAGCTGAACGGTAAATACGGTTCCACCCTCGGCACTGGACTCGGCCTTGATCGTGCCGTCGTGGCCAAAAGTAAGCTCACGCGCGATGTACAAACCCAGGCCCGCACTATTGGAAAAAGGCCCGGTTGGATTTTCACCGATTGAAAGTTGTACCAGTGGATCGAATATCGCGCTCAGCAACTTGGGCGGAATAACCGGACCGGCGTTGCAAACCTGGACGGTGACATGATCCGGTTGCCCTTGCATCACCAAATCAACCACATGGGTCGGATAGCCATATTGGGCTGCATTGTTGAGCAGATTTGAAAATACCTGCTGCAGTCGGGCACCGTCAAAATTTCCGTGAAGTTCGCCGGACGTTTTCAGTGCGAACTGAAACTCGGGATGCGCCACTTGGGCTTCTTCGATAGCCGCCTGGCCGATGGTTTGCAGGTCAACCGGCTGCCGCTTGACGCGAATGACGCCACCCAACTGGCCCCTGCCGTACTCCAGGAGGTCGTTCACCATGGATGACATCAACGCAGCACTGGTCAGGATTCGCGTGCCAGCCTGCCCGGCGGCGCCGGCAGTCACCTCTGGTTTTTGCAGCACCTTCGCGGAAAGTCGTATGCCCATCAGGGGGCTTCTGAGGTCGTGGCCAAGTATTGCCAGAAAGGTGTCGCGCGCCCGGCTGTTTTGCCGGGAATACGTGGCTACAGATTCCGCCAGTGCCTGGTCAATGGCTTCATTGAAGCGCACCATGTCATGGGAAACTTGCGCGGTCAATGCTGGAACTTCAGGCAGCCACAAACGCAGCACGGTGGCGCGCAGCGCACGAAATTCCGCCGCAAGCTCCGTGAGCGTGAACCCGCTGTAATGGCGCTCGATTCCATGCGCAGACGCGGCACTTTCCTCTTCGCCGGTTTTTGACTCCTCGCCTTTGGACTTGTCCGCCTGCTGCTGGGCGCTTTGCGTTGTGTCCATGTCCTCGGTCAGCTCCATCAGAATTCCGCGCGCATGGTCGCGCAACTCACGCGCCGACACATGAGCACCCTCAGGAAACAGGGTCAGTGCAAACTGGTCCCATTCCTGAAGAATTTTCTCGATATTGGTTTCGATAAAGCTCGAAAGTTTCATACGGGGTGCATTTCGGTTACTTGAATTCTGATACCAGGGCAAACAACTAGAGGTCTGGAACCTGACCGTTTCGTGAAGCCATGTCCATTGCATTGGGCGGAAATATCTTCGCGAAAGAAGGCTGCTGCAACGCAGGTCACCAGCACGCGGCCAAGCAATCCGAATACGGTAACACGTGCGGAATGATGCCTGTGAGCTGGCGCCTGCGAATTGGTCTTTTAGCGCACCTTCTGTGTTTGAACCTCGACATCGCTTACAAGCGAAAAAACACCCGTTAAGGTATACTTTTTATACATGAACGTCTTTGAATTCGACGAAGTTAAAAGTGAATCCAATCGGACCAAGCACAACATCGACTTTATTGAGGCGCAACAGCTTTGGAATGATCCGATGCTGTTGGAAGTTCCGGCAAAAACCGTTGACGAGCCTCGGTATCTGTTGATTGGACTTATTGACGAAAAACACTGGTCTGCCGTCGTCACTTATCGAGGTTTTAACATTCGATTGATATCCGTTCGTCGCGCACGCATTGAAGAGGTGGCACTGTATGAAAGCTAAAGAATTCGACAAACAATTTGATGAGGGCGTCGACCTCACGGCTGCTCTGGATTTGTCCAGGGCCCGGCGTGTTTTGCAGGAGCAAAGGCGCGTGAACGTCGATTTTCCGGCGTGGATGATCGATTCGCTGGATCGGGAAGCCAGCAAACTCGGGGTGACACGGCAATCAGTGATCAAGGTCTGGCTGGCCGAACGGCTGGAAGCGACCGCATCCCACGCGTCAGTTCAGCGGACACGCGTCAGCGCCACGCGCCGCTGATTTGCGCGACCAGCCCTCAACCGTCAGCCTGAAGCCAACCCCCCGATTAAGTGCCGCATTTCAACGCAGCAATGCAGAAACTAAAAACACCAGCCCGCTTCCTCCTCGGCGTGTTCTTCATAGCCGCCGGCATCAACCACTTCTGGCATACACCCTTCTACGTCGCGATGATGCCGCCCTACCTGCCAACGCCGCTCGCGCTGGTGTACTTCAGTGGCGTCGCGGAAATCGGGCTCGGTACGCTACTGCTTTTCGCCCGCTGGCAAGTCATCGCTGGCTGGGGGCTGATTGCGCTGTCAGTCGCGGTGTTTCCGGCCAATGTACACATGGCGCTGCACCCTGAACTCTTCATGCAGTTCTCACCCGCCGGGCTGTGGCTGCGCCTGCCGTTGCAGGCGGTGGTGATTGCCTGGGCTTACTGGTCCACGCGGCCTGCCGCCCGCGCCTTCTCTCGTTAGCCGGGATGGTCGCCAAACGCGCGCTTCGCGGCACCGAGCCGCTGGGTTACGTCAAACCAATTGAGCCGGAACTGTGCCCGCTCTGCGGCCGGGTGCTGGAGCCCGGCGCGAGTGTGGACGAGCATCACCTGGTGCCGAAAAGCAAGGGCGGCAAAGACAAAAACCGGATTCACCGTATCTGCCATCGCAAGATTCACGCAAGCTTCAGCGAGCGGGAATTGGCGGCTGACTACAGCACGTGGGATGCGCTCAAAGCACATGCTGAAATTGCAGCGTTTGTGAAATGGGTGGCGGGCAAACCGCCGGCGTTTTATGACAATTCGCGGCGCCCGGCGCGGCGGCGTTGATGTGGCGCCCTGCAGCTACCAACAGACCTGTTTTATAAGCCTTTTAGCCTTGTAGCCCATGTTTTATGTGCGTAAGCAGCTATTAATTAAATAGCAAACAAAAAGGCAAAAAAATGGATCGGCAGGCTTGTTGAGCCCCCGATCCATCTACTTCTAGGTAGTTACGATCGCAAAAACTACGGCGCGATCTCGATCCAGTCCACTTCCATCCAGCCCCAGTCCTTGACGACGGCGATGCTGTTGCTGCCTGCCGTCAGCGCTACGTTGCTGATGGTCTTGACGGCCCAGCCGTTGCCGGTGCCGGGGAAGGACTCGCTGCGCGATACGCCGTTGACGACGACGTTGTTCAGCTGCTGCCCCCAGGCGTGGTAGCGGATGCGGACGTTGTAGTTGCCTGCCACGACGTTGGGGAAGCCTATCGTCAGCTTGTCGCCGGTGCCTGTGAAGCCGCCGACGAAAGCGGTGCCTTCGTAGCCGGCGAGGTCCTGGCGAACGCCCATGCCCGTGCCGGCAACGGCACCGCTTTCAGCCTGAACTTTCAGCGTCACCTTGGCACCCGCTGCCACAGGAGGAACGATTTCGATGTAGTCAACACTCATGTAGCCCCAGTCCTTGAGAATGGCCACGCTGTTGGTGCCGGCTGTCAGTGCCACGCCGCTCAGGGTCTTGATGGCCCAGGCGCTGCCGGTGGCCGGGAAGGACTCGTCGCGCACCGTGCCATTGACGATGACCTTGTTTTGTTGCGCCGTCCAGGCCTGGTAGCGAATGCGAACCTCATGGCTGCCGGCGGTGACTTGCCCGAAGTTCAGCGTCAGACGGTCACCCGCATTGGCAAAAGGCCCGACAAATCCGTTGCCTTCGTAACCGCCGACATCGTAGCGAACAGTGATACCCACCAGCACGCCAGTTTCTGCCTGGATACGCTTGGCTGCGGATGCCGGTGCCGGTGCAGGTGCAGGTGCAGGTGCAGGTGCAGGTGTGACTGTTGGTGCGGGTAAAGGCGCGGGCGCCGGTTTTGGTACAGGAGCAGGAGCAGGAGCAGGAGCAGTTGCAGGTGCCGCTGTAGGCGCACCGGCAGCCGTCGTTGTCCACCAGTTACCCGAGGCCACCAGCATCGACAGCAGCGACAGTTCGGCTTCGTAGTAGTCGGTGACGAAATTTGCGGTCATCCAGTCCCATGAGGCATTCAGGAAGGGCTGGAAGCTGGCATCAACCTGCGCGCCGTTCATCGCTCCGCCGACCAGACCGCGGGATTGATAGCCCACATTCATGTCGGCGCCGTTCAGTTGGTAGCCACCGCCGAGGTTGTTCGGGTTGCCGCCGGTTTTGGCGACGAAGAAGTTCATCAGTTTGGTGGTGACATTCTTCCAGCGCGTGTCGCCTGAATTGACGTAGTCGGTACCCCAGCGCCACGGGTTGCGCTGCGCGTTGGCGAAGTAGTTCATCTCGGTGCTTGTACCGTCGCCCATGCCGCCAGGCGACGGCCTGGGGCTCGCGGTGTTGGTGTCAACAATAAAGTCAGGCATCAGGCCAACGCCGGGGGAATACACCGTCTGCATCCGGTCAACCAGCGCGTGGCTGCGGTCAATCACCAGGCCGCTCCAATACGCATCGCCCGTGGCCTTGGCGTAGGCGCGGAAGTGGCCGATCATGTAGTCGGAGGTCCGGCTCACGTTGGAAGTGCTCAGACCCTTGGTGGTGCCGTCTGGCTTCATGTTCCAGGCCTTCATGGCGTTGATGGTGTTGACGCCTTCCTGTTTGTAGTTCCAGGCGCCGCTTGATCCCCACTGGCGATCTGCCATCACCAGCGCCATGGCAATGTCCTGGTCGCCGTCCATGGCGTTCCAGCCGTCACCGACGCCGGCCTGTGACGACCCGTCAGCGGCCAGGCGCCAGTCCATCAGATAGGTTCCGCCGCCGTTCGGAATGCTGTACGACGGGCGGGCACGCACGGTTTTCAGCAAACCATCAAAAATTGCCTGGGCCTCCGGGTCATGCCCGGCCATCAGCACCGTGATCAGCATGCCGTAGCCCATGCCCTCGGACACCGCCAGGTACGAGTTTGAAAACCTGACCGCCTTGCCGCCGGGAACTGTCGGCACGTTGACCACAGCATTTGCCTTCCAGGCGTTGTAGTTGGCCTTGATGGAGCTGTCCAT
>JANPFZ010000046.1:0-2115 GCA_031423655.1 Polaromonas sp. | reverse complement strand
CAGCAGCATCGGCGTCGAATCCTGGAAGGCGGTGTGTACGCCGATGGATGCATTGGTAGCGCCCGGTCCGCGTGTGACCATGCAGACACCGGGCCGGCCCGTCAGCTTGCCGTGCGCCTCAGCCATGAAGGCCGCGCCGCCTTCCTGCCGGCAGGTGATGTATTTGATTTTCCCCTGACGCTGGTGCAGACCGTCAAGCACCGCAAGGTAACTTTCACCCGGCACGCCAAAAGCGTGCGTAACACCCTGGGCAATCAGGCAATCGACGAGAAGGTGTCCAGCAATTTGTTTTGTCATGCCTTATTGTGCTGCGCAAGTACCGGCTTGCGCAGCCGGGGCTTGACGAGATCGGGTGTGAAAGAGGGCGTCGAAAAACGGTTGGGCTGGTGGGGAATTGACCGATCTGATATGCCTTTCAAGCCGCCTGCGTGATAGCCTTCAGCCATGAAAAGACGCATATGGCTGAAAGCCGTTTCTTCGCTGGCAACAACAGCTGCCATGGCACAGGGCACGCCGCCAGCGCGCAAAGCTGCCGACGTGCCCAGGGCTCCATTGATGCGGCCGATTCCGTCTTCCGGCGAGCAGATTCCGCTGGTGGGTCTCGGCAGCTGGATCACCTTCAACGTCGGCCAAGACCGCGCCGCACGCGCGCAATGCACAGAAGTCATGCGCGAGTTTTTCGGTGCGGGCGGCCGCCTGATTGACTGCTCGCCGATGTACGGCTCATCCCAGGGCGTCATCGGTGACGGCCTGCAACAACTCGCCGCACAGCCTCGCGTATTTTCTGCCGAGAAGGTCTGGACATCGTCGGCGGGCGCTCTGCAAATCGAAGCGACCCGCCAGCTGTGGCGGGTACCCGCGTTTGACCTGCTGCAGGTTCACAACCTGCTGGCCTGGCAAGAGCAGTTGCCGCTGCTGCAACGCATGAAGGCCGAAGGCAAGCTGCGTTATGTCGGCATCACCACCTCGGAGGGGCGGCGCCACCGCGAGCTGGAGCAGCTCATGCAAACGCAGCGTATTGACTTCGTGCAGCTGAGCTACAACCTGCTGGACCGGGAAGTCGAAGAGCGCCTGCTGCCGCTGGCGCGCGAGCGCGGCATCGCGGTGCTGGTGAATCGGCCCTTTCGCCAGGGTGAGCTGCTGCGACAGTTGCAACGCCATCCGCTACCAGCCTGGGCTGGCGAGATTGACTGCGTGAGCTGGGCCCAGGTAGCGCTCAAATTCGTGGTATCCCACCCCGCCGTGAGCTGCGCAATTCCCGCCACCAGCAGCCCGGCCCATGTACGCGAGAACATGGCTGCGGCGCGCGGCCGACTGCCCGACGAAGCGTTTCGCAAGCGCGTGGTGCAACACGTACAGGGCCTCTAGTTCGTGTCTGAGTGGTGGACCTACACGCTCGGCGACTTCCTGATGTTTTCGCCAGCCACCTACTGGCGGCTGATCGAGAACTACAACAAAGATGTCTGGCCGGCCCAACTGGTGGGCTTGATTGCAGGATTCGCCGCCTGCGGGCTCCTGCTGTCCCGGCGAGCCGGCGCGGCCCGGGTTCAGGCACTGTTGCTGGCAGCGGCATTCCTGTGGGTCGGCTGGGCGTTTTTCTGGCAGCGCTATGCAACGATCAACTGGGCAGCAAGCTATTTCGCTTTCGCCTTTTGGCTGCAAGCGGCCTTGTTGGCGGTGCTGGCATCGCTGCCGACCAAAAGCGCGACAGGAAAGACAGGCACTGCCCAAAAACTCGGCTGGGTTCTGGCGCTGACGGGACTGGTGATTTATCCGCTTGCAAGCGCGTGGGGCGCAAAGCCATGGAATCAGCTTGAATCTTTTGCCGGTTCTGGCGTTTTCGGACTATTGCCTGAGCCAACCGCACTCGTCTGTCTGGGTTTGCTGCTCGCCCGCACTATGCAGGCAGCGCCGCCATTTCGCTGGGCGCTGGCCATCATTCCTTTGGCATCGCTTCTGGTAAGTGCCGCCACGTTGGGGGCCATGGCGCAAATTTAGTCTGCGTCTTTATTCAGGCGTGCTGCTGTCACCGTCGCCACCACCGGCTTCCAGCGCCTGCCGGGCCAGCTCTTCGTCGCTTAGCGGCGGTGCGTCTTCCAGTGCCGCCAGTTCTTC
>JANPFZ010000045.1:0-3243 GCA_031423655.1 Polaromonas sp. | reverse complement strand
GTCGCCGGCAGTATTTATCAGTTTGTCTGGGACGAGTTTTGCGACTGGTATCTGGAGATTGCCAAAGTGCAGATTCAGCAGGGCAACGACGCGCAAAAACGCGCGACGCGGCGAACGCTGATCCGCACGCTGGAAGGCATTTTGCGGCTGGCGCATCCGGTGATTCCGTTCATCACGGAAGAGCTGTGGCAAAAAGTGGCGCCAGTCGCAGGCATCAAAAAAGTCGATTACATCGGACAGGCGGCGTACCCGCAAAGCCAGCCGAGCAAGATCGATGAAAAGGCCGAAGCGCATGTCGGGCAGCTCAAGCAGCTGGTGGACGCCTGCCGGGCGTTGCGGGGCGAGTTGAAGGTGTCGCCAGCAACGCGCATGCCCTTGTACGCCTGGAGCGCGTCGGAATTTAGCTGGGGCGATGGCCTGAATGCGGCGTTGCTGAAGGCACTTGGCAAACTCAGTGAGGTCAAGATTTTTGAAGATGAAGAATCCTGGAAGCGCGCCACTTCCGGCATGCCGGTGTCCATCGTCGGGGGAACGAGTTTCAGCCTGTACGTCGAGGTTGATGTAGGCGCTGAACGGACCCGTCTGGGCAAAGAGGCGACGCGTCTGGAAGGCGAGCTGGTCAAGGTCAGGACCAAGCTCGCCAATGAGGCGTTTGTCAGCAAGGTGCCGCCTGCCGTACTGGCGCAGGAGCAAAAGCGCCTGACGGAATTCACCGCGACGCTGGAAAAAATCAGGGCCCAGCTGGCGCGCCTGAACTAGGCTTTGAATGCTTGACCGGCGCATTGACGCCCGCTTCTCATCCGCGGGCAACTACGCGTGAGGCCAATCAAACGGCAGCGCGCGAATGCAGCGGCACGGGCGCACTTAGCGCCGGGTCAGTGCCGGTGTGCTGCGCCTCCAACGCAGCGGCGATACGGTGCGCAACATACCAGCAGGAGCGCAGATTGGCCTCTTGTGTTTGCCAGCCCAGGCCCGGCGTAAGGAACAGGTTTTTAAGGCCATAGAGCGGCGACTCAACAGTTGGCAACGCCGATTCGTCGCCATCGAGCGCACAGGCGTCAATTCTGCCGTCCGTTAACGCCGCAGCCAGTGCAGCTTCATCGAACAAAGACCTGCGGCTGATGCCAACCCACAGCTGATGGCGCTTGCAGGCTGCAAGTAATTTGTCGTTGACAAAACCCTTGAAGCGCGCCACATCCAGCATCTGCACCGACACCCCATTCGACCGGCTCATCAGCTCGACCAGGGACACCGGCTGGATACGCAGTTGCTCCCAGACCGGGGACGTGTAGTGAACCGCCGGGTCATAGCCGATCAGGCGTACGCCCAGTGACGAGAGCATGCCCGCCAGCGTATGCGCGACGGGTGACAGGCCAAGAAGGCCGACCGTACTGCCGTGCAGTTCACGTGCGGGCGGTATGGCACCGGACCGGCCTGCACTGAGCGTAAACGGCAAAGTGCGGCGGTAAAGATGCAGCAGGTTGCCTAGCAAATATTCGGCATTGGAACGGATATGGGAACTGCCGGCATAGATCACCTTGATGCCCCGGTCCTTGCAAAAGTCAAGGTCGGTGTTGTCCATGCCACCAATCAATCGCCCGATGATCTTGAGTTTCGGCAGGAAATCGAGCAGTTCACGGGTGACCCGGGTGTGACGCGGAAAGACAATTGCACGGGTCTTGTAGGCCTCTTTACGCAATGCCACCAGGTCTAGCGCCAATTCGGGGCGAATTGACACGCTGTGGCGTGTCTGCAGCCATGACACGGTCTCTGGCGCCATGGGCTCAATAAGCAAAATATCCAATCTACCGTCTCCTCGTGCAAACTGTTTGTAGTCGTTTGTGCCCCCGGTCTATTCGGGTGGGTTCGGTCACCGCCGGGCACAGCCTGTTTTTTTTTCGCAATCTTACGGCGCGTGGGACGCACAGAATGTCGGGTGATCGTCCGACTTTTTGCCCCTTACTTCCCACCGGATAATTCTTGTTTCGCTATCGTCAACGTACCTACTCGAACCCATGCAAAAACTCAAAGTAAACAAGGCGGTTTTCCCGGTAGCCGGTCTGGGAACCCGCTTTCTCCCGGCCACCAAAGCCCAGCCCAAAGAGATGCTGCCGGTGGTCGACAAGCCACTGATTCAATACGCTGTAGAGGAAGCCTACGCAGCGGGCATCCGCCACATGATTTTTGTCACAGGACGCAATAAGCGGGCCATAGAAGATCACTTCGATACGTCGTACGAGCTCGAAAACGAACTGGAGATGTCGAAAAAGGATGCGCTGCTCGCTGTCGTTCGGTCGGTGACACCCGACGACATGAATTTTTCCTATGTCCGCCAGCCTCGTTCGCTAGGTCTGGGCCATGCCGTACTTTGCGCCGAACACATGGTTGGCAATGAAGCCTTTGCCGTCTTGCTGGCCGACGACCTGATGGTGGGCCCGCCCAGTGGGGACTCGGTTCTGGCACAAATGGTGAAGCAGTTTGATGCGCTTCAACAGTCGATATTGGCGGTGCAGGAGGTGCCTGCCGAGCACACCCGCCGTTACGGCATCGTGGCAGGCAGTGTGGTCAGCCCGGGGCTGATGAAAATACGGGCGATGGTCGAAAAACCAGCACCTGAAGTTGCGCCGTCACGCATGGGAGTGGCGGGGCGCTATGTTCTGACACCGGCGGTGTTCGAGCACATCCGCAAGCAGGCGTCGGGCGTGGGCGGCGAGATTCAACTGACGGACGGCATTTCAAGTCTGCTGGGCGATGAGTCTGTGTACGCATTCCAGTACCAGGGAAAGCGCTACGACTGCGGCAGCAAGGAAGGCTTTCTGGAGGCCAGCGTGGAACTGGCGCTGCTGCATTCAGAGGTCGGGGCGCATTTTCGAAACTATCTGGAAAATCTGCAAATTGGCTGGTCGGGTAAAGAACGTCGGGCCGCAAACCTGAAATAAGGCGCCATCCAAATTTAGCGCCGTTTTAATACGTGAATGAAGTCATCGCCCGCGGTTTCCTGCTCTAACAGTTCGTTGCCTGTCTGTTTGGAAAAAGCCTGAAAGTCGCGGGTGGAACCGGGGTCGGTGGAAATCACACGCAACAACTGGCCACTCAACATCTCGGCCAACGCTTTTTTGGCTTTAAGAATAGGCAAGGGACAATTCAGTCCGCGTGTGTCGATTTCTTTGTCTATTTGCATGGATATCTTTCGGTTTTCGTTATCGGGATTTTAGGCACTATCGCCTGGTGTGCGATTCGGGC
>JANPFZ010000044.1:0-3080 GCA_031423655.1 Polaromonas sp. | reverse complement strand
TCGCCGCCGCTCATGCTGCCGACGGACTGCTTGACCATGTCGCCGCCGAAATTGAACATACCCAGAAAGCTGCGCAAATCCTGCTCGCGCGTGCCCTGGCCGCTGATACGGCCGGCGGCGGTGGTTTCCTTCACGAGGCGGATCATGTGCTCAAGCGGGTTGTCGACCGGGCGCAACACGTCGAGTTCCTGCTGCGCAAAGTAGCCGATGTTCAGGCCCTTGCCTTCGGTCATGTCGCCACTGATGGGCGCCAATGCCCGCGCCACGGTTTTCACCAATGTTGATTTACCCTGGCCGTTGGCGCCCAGAATGCCGATGCGCTGGCCGGCCAGCACCGACTTGCTGACGTTCTGCACGATCACGGTTGATGGCGTGCCTTCGGGCGCGTCTTCAGGCGGCGGATAGCCAAAGTAGGCGTTCTGCATCGACAGCATCGGGTTTGGCAGGTTGGCTGGTTCCTTGAACTCGAAGGTGAAGTCGGCTTCGGCCAGTAGCGGCGCGATTTTCTCCATGCGGTCGAGGGCCTTGACGCGGCTTTGCGCCTGCTTGGCCTTGCTGGCCTTGGCCTTGAAGCGCGCGATGAATTTTTGCAGGTGGGCTATCTTGTCCTGTTGTTTGCTGAAGGCGGTTTGCTGCAGCGCCATCTGCTCGGAGCGCAGATCTTCAAACTTGCTGTAGTTGCCGCCGTAGCGGGTGAGCTTGGCGCTTTCAATATGCACCGTCACATCTGTCACGGCATCGAGAAATTCACGGTCATGGCTGATAACCAGCATCGTGCCCTGATAGCGCTTCAACCAGGCTTCGAGCCAGACCAGCGCATCCAGATCCAGGTGATTGGTCGGCTCATCAAGCAGCAGCAAATCGGACGGGCACATCAGCGCGCGTGCCAGTTGCAGCCGCATGCGCCAGCCGCCGGAAAAGCTGTTGACGGGGTTGTCAAGCTCACTGACCTTGAAGCCCAGGCCCAAAATGAGTGCCTGCGCGCGCGCCTGCGCATCGTGCGCGCCGGCGTCGTACAGATCCATGTAGGCGTGTGCCATGCGGTCGCCATCACCGCTGGCTTCCGATGCATCGACTTCGGCCTGCGCCGCCTGCAGCACGACATCGCCTTCAATCACGTAGTCGGTGGCGCTTTGCTCGGTTTCGGGCATGTCCTGCGCGACCTGCGCCATGCGCCACTGTGACGGAATCGAAAATTCTCCGCCGTCTTCGTGCAGCGAGCCGTTGAGCATCGCAAACAGCGTCGATTTGCCCGCGCCGTTGCGCCCGACCAGGCCGACATTTTCGCCGGGGTTGAGGGTGACAGAAGCGCTGTCAAGAATGACTTTGGCGCCGCGCCGCAGCACGACGTTTTTAAGGGAGATCATTTAGATAATTTTAGAAAAATGGGGGCGAAATCGGGAGAGTTTCAACGCCGAGGCGCGGAGAATCCTGAAAAAGCGGAGGACTCGGAGAAAATATTATTGGCTTTGCAGCGGCTGCAGTTGCTCGCGCGTCAGCAGCATGACCTGATCAGGACCAGCGCTGGTTTCAAACCACAGCGGTTCAAGCCTAGGGAAAGCCAGCTTGAAATTCTCGCTTTCATTGCCTATCTCCAACACCAACACAGCATTTTCGCTCATATGCGCCGCCACCGTTAGAAAGAGGCTTCGAATGAAGTCCATACCGTCGGTTCCGCCCCCCAGCGCAAGGGCGGGTTCGGCCTTGAACTCAGCCGGCAGCGCGGCCACGCTGGCGGCGTTGACGTAAGGCGGGTTGCACAAGATCAGGTCATAACCGCCGTTGATCAGCCCGTGGCAAGCGGCCAGTCCGTCCGATTCGATCAGCGTGATGCGGCTTCCCAGTGCGTGTTTGTCGATGTTGATGCGCGCCACCGCCAGAGCATCCAGGCTGATGTCGGCGGCATCGACCGTCACGTCAGGATAGGTCATGGCAGCCAGCACCGCCAGGCTGCCGTTGCCGGTGCATAAATCCAGCACGCGTTTCGTGTCTTCACCCAGCCAAGGGTCAATGCTTTCATCGACCAGCAATTCGGCAATGAACGAACGCGGAATGATCACCCGTTCATCGACATAAAACGGTACGCCCATCAGCCAGGCCTCATGCGTCAGGTAGGCGGCGGGCCGGCGTGTACTGATGCGTGCTCCTAAAAGAGTAGCTACCTGCGAACGTTCTTCCTGGGCTACAGGCCTGTTTGATACTGAATCTAGGTCATCGAGCGGCAAACCAAGCTGCCACAGCACCAGCCAGGCTGCTTCGTCAAAAGCGTTGGTCGTGCCCTGGCCAAATCCGTTTTCAAACGTCAGGCCGGCGGCTTCGAGCTGCGCGGCTGACGCTTCGATGAGTTCCAGAACCGTCACCGTCACCGTCACGTTAAAGGCCAGCCAGACGTTCCAGCACGCCCTTGTAGATGTTTTTCAGCGGGTCGAGCGAGCTGACCAGCACGTGTTCGTTGATCTTGTGGATCGACGCATTGATCGGCCCGAACTCGATCAGCTGCGGACAGATTTTGGCGATAAAGCGGCCGTCGCTGGTGCCACCGGTGGTTGAGAGTTCGGTGTGTACGCCGGTCTCGCTCAGGATGGCGCCGCTGACGGCTTTCACCAGCTCGCCCGGCGTGGTTAAAAAGGGCAGGCCGCCGATGACCCATTTCAGGTCGTAATCGAGGAAGTGTTTGTCGAGCACGGCGCGCACGCGCTGCTGCAAATATTCGGGCGTTGACTCGGTGCAAAACCGGAAGTTGAAATCGACGACCAGCTCGCCCGGAATGATGTTGCTGGCTCCCGTGCCGCCGTGCATGTTCGAAACCTGCCAGCTTGTGGCAGGGAAGAATTCATTGCCTGCATCCCACTCGGTGGCCACCAGCTCCGCCAGTGCTGGCGCAAACAAATGGATCGGGTTTTTAGCCAGGTGCGGATACGCAATATGGCCCTGCACGCCTTTGACAATGAGCTTGCCGCTCATGGTGCCGCGTCGGCCGTTCTTGATCATGTCGCCCAGCTGGCTGACGGAGGTCGGCTCGCCGACGATGCAATAGTCGAGCACTTCGCCACGCGCCTTCAACGCGTCGCACACCACCA
>JANPFZ010000043.1:0-1728 GCA_031423655.1 Polaromonas sp. | reverse complement strand
CGGCCTGCTGGCTGATTTGCAAAAGGCGCTGGTCGATATTGCAGAGAAGAATGTCGAGGTCATCCTGCCGGGCTTCACGCATTTGCAGGTTGCGCAGCCCGTCAGCTTTGGTCACCACATGCTGGCTTATGTCGAGATGTTCGCGCGTGACGCAGAGCGCCTGCTGGACGTACGCAAGCGTGTGAACCGCCTGCCGCTGGGCGCCGCGGCGCTGGCCGGCACCAGCTACCCGCTGGACCGGGAACGTGTCGCAAAGACCTTGAATATGGAGGGCGTGTGCCAGAACAGCCTGGATGCCGTCAGCGACCGCGACTTTGCGATTGAATTCACCGCCGCCGCCTCGATAGCCATGATTCACATCAGCCGCCTGAGCGAGGAACTGGTGCTATGGATGAGCCAGAGCTTCGGCTTTATCGACATTGCCGACCGCTTTTGCACCGGCTCGTCTATCATGCCGCAGAAGAAAAACCCGGATGTGCCCGAGCTCGCGCGCGGCAAGACCGGCCGCGTCGTCGGCCATCTGATGGGCCTGATCACGCTGATGAAGGGCCAGCCGCTGGCCTACAACAAAGACAACCAGGAAGACAAGGAGCCGCTGTTCGACACGGTTGATACGCTGAAAGACACGCTGCGCATTTTTGCCGAGATGGTGGGCGGCATCACCGTCAAACCCGAAGCGATGGAGCGTGCCGCATTGAAAGGCTACGCAACGGCCACCGACCTGGCCGACTACCTGGTCAAAAAAGGCCTGCCGTTTCGCGACGCGCATGAGACCGTCGCGCACGCCGTCAAGGCCGCCATTTCACACGCCGTCGATCTGTCAGAACTGCCCCTGGCGGTACTGCAGCAGTTCCATCCGAAGATTGAAAAAGACGTCTACGACGTGCTCAGCCTGCGCGGCTCGCTGAACGCCAGAAATACGCTGGGCGGCACCGCGCCGGTGCAAGTGCGGGCGCAGATTGCGCGGCACCGGGCGCGGCTGGGGTAACGCGCTTAAGTCCTTTACCGAGACTCATGTTTCTTGGGTTAGCGACGGAAGACATCGAAGGAAGCTATTCGGTGATCGAACCGCGCGGGCGCGCGACCCATAAATCCCCTGACAAGACCCGCGATTTCGCACACGCCTGAGCCCCAAGCGCTCAGCACGTTAGCGCCTGCTTAGTCGTTCGGCTAAAGGGAGTTTTTTACCCTGCCGGGTGAGAGTTTTCCTGACATGCCATGCTGACTTTTGACCCTGCCCAAACTGTTTTCCCGGTCGTACCCTGCGTGTGTCCTTGCAATCTACAAAAGCAGGATGAGCGACTCGCACAGTGCCAGTCCTTCAATACCTCACAGGAGACCTTATGTTTCATTTTTCAACACGAAATGCCCTGCTGCCTTCCGCAGCGATGACCATCTTGCTTGGGCTTAGTGCCTGTGGTGGAGGCGGCGGCTCGGATCCTGCGCCTGCCGATTCGACAACGACGACAACGACAGCGTCTGGGGCGGCGGCAGGGGCAGCGGCCGGAACAGTAACAACGACGACGACGACGACGCCTCCTCCAGCGAGCGCGGCTCTTCCAACGAAGGCGCTCGGCTTAACCGTTCCCGATAAGCTGATCGCACTTGCCGACGTAGTGATCGAATGAAACGTCGCGAATTCATCGCACTTCTCGGTGGCGGCGCGGCGGCGTGGCCGGTCGCGGCACGTGCGCAGCAGAAGTTACCGACCATTGGGTTCATGGGCAC
>JANPFZ010000042.1:0-1896 GCA_031423655.1 Polaromonas sp. | reverse complement strand
ACTCAGCTTGACGCGCCAGGCCCAGGCAACGCATTTGCGGATCAGATCGTCGGCCGGACGCGCCTGGTGGCTCCAGCCCAGATGCAAGGCAATTTTGCCTTCAGCGAGTGATATAGGCTGGCCCCCACGCTTGGCACTGCCCGGTCCTTCGCTGCCCCCCGAGGGGACTAATTTTCCTTGGGGCGGCCCGGCGGAAAATTGCGGTCCCTTGCTCGGCGCAGCGGATGCGCTGAGGGCAGGCTCGGGCAGCACCAGCTTGGCATCCAGAATCTCCAGCGACCGGCCCCGGAACACCGCCAGCGCGCGGTGCGAAGGCACGCGGCCAATCGGCTCGTTGTAGTCAAAGTAGTCGCGGAATTTCGCGCTTTCCGGGTCAGTTCTGGCGTTGTTTTCATCCTTGCCGCTGACGAGTTTTGACGAAAAAAGCCCTTCGCTCCACAACCACTGGCGCAGCTGCTGCACTAGCTGCGCGTCTTCAGCCCAGCGCTCCGACAAAATGTCGCGCACGCCATCAAGCACCGCCTGCACCGTGGTGAAATCGTCGCCGTTTTCGTTCTTTTCGGCTTTGACGAAGGCGGCGGCTTCGTCCACCGGCAACAGCAAGGGATCGGCGAACAGCCGGTCGGCCAGCGGCTCGATGCCGGCTTCGCGGGCAATCTGCCCTTTGGTGCGGCGCCGGGGTTTGTAGGGCAGGTACAGGTCTTCCAGATCCTGCTTGGTCGCGGCGAGCACAATCGCAGCCCGCAATTCAGCGCTGAGCTTGCCCTGCTCCTCGATACTTTTCAAAATGGCTTCGCGGCGGACGGTGAGTTCGCGCAAATAGCCCAGACGGTATTCCAGTTCACGCAGCTCAATGTCATCGAGCCCTTCGGTGGCTTCCTTGCGGTAACGCGCAATAAATGGCACTGTGGCACCACCATCAAGCAGCTCGACTGCTGTCCGAACCTGACGTTCATGGACTTTGATCTCGGTGGCAATCTGACGGATTATTTCTTGCATGGATGGGGTGGCGTTTAAATCGGATACGGCTCGCGTCGACAAGGAAAGGTGGCGCTCGAAGGCCAGCTGACGCGGAGGGTCGGCATTGTCCCACAGCCAAAAGCAGTGTCAGACCCACATAATCGCCGGAGGTCAAAAGCGCCTTCACCTGCCTTGCCTGGCATTGTCTGCGCGGTTAACGGTACTGGGGAAATTTCATGCGCGCAAGAACCATTTTTTTAATTTTGTCCATCGCCGTGGTGGCCGCTTTTGTGGCCCTCAATGTCGACGAATTCACACGGGCCAGCGTGCTCAGTCTGGGTTTCACCAGCGTGCAGGTGCCGCTCGGGCTGGTCATGCTGGCTTTGCTGGTGGCCGCAGCCGTGATTTTCCTCGGCGTGATGATTTACATGCAGAGCAGCAACCTGCTGGAAACGCGCAATTACGCTCGCGAGCTCAGCACCCAGCGCGAGCTGGCTGACAAGGCAGAGGCTTCGCGCTTTACCGAACTGCGCCATTACCTTGAAGCGCAAACGGCGGCGCAGCAACGCCGTGAGCAGGCGGCAGAGCAAGTTCTGAGCGAGCGTTTCGCGGCGCAGAACCGGGTGTTGATGGCCCGCCTCGAGCAGAGCGACAACACGCTTGCGGCTCACATCGGTCAAATCGAAGATCAGGTCGAGCGTCGCGAAAAAACTCATTTCATGGAGCCCACCGACAGCTTCAAGGCTCCGCTGGTCTGACTTTGGGTCATTGATCCGAAGGCATGTAAGAAGCGGCTTGCGGCGGCGACAAAATCTGAATGGTTTCGTTCATCCGAAACCGTCGCCGAAAATTCCAAAGCCGACGGCTGTACCTTTCGGCAACTCTGCCGGGAGACTTATGATGCATTTCTACGCTACAAATTTAATAGCTGCTTAC
>JANPFZ010000041.1:0-3163 GCA_031423655.1 Polaromonas sp. | reverse complement strand
GCCGACGGCAATGCCGCTGGCGCCATTGAGCAGTGTGAACGGCAGGCGTGCCGGCAACTGCTTCGGTTCTTCGGTCGAGCCGTCGTAGTTCGGAATGAAATCGACCGTGCCTTCGTCGATTTCTTCCATCAGCAGGCTGGTGATTCGCGCCAGCCGGGCTTCGGTGTAGCGCATGGCGGCGGCGCCGTCGCCATCACGGCTGCCGAAGTTGCCTTGGCCGTCGATCAGCGGGTAGCGCTGCGAAAAATCCTGTGCCATGCGCACCAGCGCGTCGTAGGCAGCCTGATCACCATGCGGGTGAAAGCGGCCCAGCACGTCGCCGACCACACGCGCGCTTTTGACCGGCTTGGCTCCGGTGGCGCCGTTGGCACCACCAAAGCCCAGGCCCATGCGCGCCATGCTGTACAGAATGCGCCGCTGCACCGGCTTCTGGCCGTCGCAGACATCGGGCAGCGCCCGACCCTTGACGACGCTGAGGGCGTATTCAAGGTAGGCGCGCTGCGCGTACGCCGCGAGGCAATCCTGGTCTGGCGATTCAGGGCTCTGCGCTTCGGCGTCGGGAGTGAACAAATCCATGGGGAGTGTAGCGATAAAGACGGTTAAAACGAATCGAGGAGCAAATCGTCACGCAGCCGTTTGAAGCAACAGGCGGAGTCAATAAGCCGACTCGATTTTCAGCTCGGCCGGCAGCGTCAGTTCACGGCCCACGACAAACAGGATGCTGCGCGTACGGTGGCTATGAGGCCATTCGGCAAACTGGGTCGCCAGCTCATCAAGCCAAATCTGTGTCGTCGGCAAGGGCATGGGGCGACTCAATTTCAGCTTGCTCACGAGCACCCGGAAATGAAATTCCACACCATTGAGCAAGGGGCTGTCGATGCGCAAGCCAGTCACCACCAGGCGCGTCGCCAGTGAGGTGATGTCCTCGTCCCCGGCCAGACCCTGGGCGACAATGGCAAAGCGGCCACCGCCGATACGCGCGGCCAGGTCGTTGTCCCCGATGGCCCGTCGCAACCGCAACGCGGCTTCCAGCAGCAGCTTTTCACTGAACTCAGGACCCAGCTGGTTCAGCAGGCCCTGCCAGTTTTTCACTTCGATCAGAAAAAGCGCGCTGTTGGTGCTGCTCTGGTGCGCGCGCGACATCACGCGCATCAGGCGCTCGACCAGCACGCTGTTGGTCGCCAGTCCCGTCAGCGGGTCAATCGTTTCAGCCGACGCGCTGCGCAAACGGCTTTCATTGAGCAGGCGGCTGCGCCACACGAGCGCGAGATAAACCGGCGGCACCTGCAGCAACAGCATCAGAACCAGCGGCCAATAAGGCTGCACCGCTGTAAGCAGGCCCAGCAAAAACAGGCAGGACACAGCCAATCCAGCCGCATGTCCAGCCAGCACCCACCACTTCCACGGTCCCGCGGTGTGCCAGGACTTCACCACCAGGTAAATTACAAAACCAGACAGCAACAGGAACCAGACCCCACTGGCGCCGCGTACCAGCGTGCCCTGGGTAGACATCGCGGCGTCGCCATCGAATACGTGTAATCCGAGCATCACCGCCGACGAAAGCGCCACAAGGCCCAGACCCAAGCGTGCCAGCGTGGTGGCCTGGCGGTTTTTCAGCAGCCACAGCAGCAAGCCCGACAGCAGCGCTGGCCCGGCAATCAGCAAGACCTGACTTATCCGGGTCTCGTCGGGGACCCAATGCGCCAGCACACGCGAGGCGGCCACCATCAGCGCCAGATAGCCCGCAAGCGCCATCAACGTGGGCTCCTCATACGCGTAGCCAACGATAAGACTGAGCGCCAGCACGAGCCCAAGCACACCCAGCGCCACACCCAGGGCAAAAACGCCCTGATCAAGAAACAGTGGCATCGTGATTAGTCCCGCCCGGTCCAGGGCCTGAGCTGCGCAGCAGGCGGCGGACTCGAAGGCACCATATTGCCCCGGCCGACACTACCGCCTGTCATTTCCACCCGCACCCGGCCCGCAGCCGTGCCGTTTGCAACCGGCTGGGATTTTGCGGATGGCGGCTTTAAAACGCCGTACAGCTGCATGACGGTTTTGACATAATTTTTGGTTTCCGGGTAGTTGGGGATTTTGTTGCCTGCTCGTTGTACCGCGCCTTCCCCGGCGTTGTACGCCGCCAGCGCCAGTTCAATTTGCCCCGGAAACATTTTAATCAGGTCGCTGAGGTAACTGGCGCCCGCCCGAATGTTGACCACCGGATCGGTCAGCTTCTTTTCGATCGTGGCGTTTTTGCCTGCCCTGACACCATAGCGCTCGGCCGTCGGCGGGATTAGCTGCATCAGGCCCACGGCGCCTTTCGGCGAAACCGCCCGGCTGTCAAAACCGGATTCAGTGGCTATCAGCGCCTGCAGCAACGCATAGTCAATGCCGTGCTTCGTTGACGCTTCCTGCAACAGGTGCTGAACCGATTTGTAGCTGGGTAAACCTTCAAAGTAGACCAGCATGCGCGGCGGTGGCGGCGCAATTGCCGGCTCATTGAGGTCAGATGCGCTTGCAGCCGGATCGTTGAATGGCTGCACGCGGTAGGGTTCCGGATCGCTTTGTTCGCGAAGAAATACCTCGTAGCGTTCATCGACCTGGAAAGAAGAAAAATGCGGTGTTCCCTTGTCGTCAACATAGCCCCAGATGTCAGCGCGAACCGGCGCGGCAGACAGACCCAGCAGACCGAGCAGCGCCATGACACCGGCAAGCCGAACCTGCACAAACCGGCTTGCCGCTTGTCGCCATAAGCGTGTCGATGTCGATGTCGAACCAGGGTTCATCAGATGTCGATCTCCACAGCGTCTCCATGCAGTTCCATCAACTCGCGGCGGGCAGCCGCCTCGCCCTTGCCCATCAGCTTCGTGATCAGGCTTTCAGTTTGCCCAAATCCCTGATTACCCAGATGGACCGGCAACAAACGGCGGGTGTCCGGGTTGAGCGTGGTGTCCCACAACTGCTCGGCACTCATTTCGCCCAGGCCTTTAAAGCGGCTGATGCTCCAAGCGCCCTCTTTCATACCATCCTTGCGGAGTTTGTCGAGAATGGCTGTCAGCTCACCTTCATCCAGCGCGTAAGACTTTGACGCCGGTTTTTTGCCCCGCGCCGGCGCGTCCACACGATACAGCGGCGGCCGCGCGACGTAAAGGTTGCCTGATTC
>JANPFZ010000040.1:0-4986 GCA_031423655.1 Polaromonas sp. | reverse complement strand
ACGCACTTACCCGAAGCTGATTCAGCTTTTTGCCGAACTGGGCGTAGACACCGCCAGGTCGGACATGTCGTTTTCGGTCAAGGTGCCCGACGCGATGAACGGCGCGGGCCTGGAATGGAGCGGCTCCAGCCTCGGCAGCGTGTTCGCCCAGCGCAGCAACCTGTGGAACCCGAAGTTTCTGCACATGCTGGCCGACATCGTCCGCTTCAACCGCATCACCACCGCGCTGGCGCGCAGCAACCGCGATGCCGACATGCAGCAGCCGCTGGGTGATTTTTTACGTGCCGAAAACTTTTCCGAGCAGTTCCGCGACTGGTATTTTCTGCCGATGATGGGCTGCATCTGGTCGTGCCCGACCGACCAGATGCTGCAGTTCCCTGTTGCCACGATGATCCGTTTTTGCCACAACCACGGCCTGATCCAGATCACTAACCGGCCGCAGTGGTGGACGGTCAAAGGCGGTGCGCGCCACTATGTCGAGAAGATTGTTCAAGGCATCGCGGACAAACGGCTGAACACGCCGGTGTTGGCGGTTCAGCGTGACGACGCCGGCGTTCGCATCGTCACGGATGTCGGCGTTGAGCAATTCGACAAGGTCATCATGGCCGCGCATTCGGATGAGTCACTGGCGCTGCTCGACGCACCAAGCGCCGCCGAACGTGACACGCTGGGCGCCATTCGCTATCAGCCCAACTGGGCGGTTCTGCACACCGACACGTCAGTGTTACCCGAACGCAAGCTGGCCTGGGCCGCCTGGAACTATGAACGCGCACAGAGCAAGGGCGGCGATTCGGCGGGTGTGTGCCTGCATTACCTGCTCAACATGCTGCAGCCACTGCCGTTTGCGCAGCCGGTGGTGGTTTCGCTGAATCCGGTTCGGGAGATCGCGCGTAAACACATCATGGGTGAATACAACTACGCGCATCCGGTGTTTGACCTGGCGGCCATTCGTTCGCAGAAAAGCGTGCCGCTGCTGCAGGGACGGCAGCACACCTTCTTTTGTGGTGCGTGGACGGGCTATGGCTTTCATGAAGACGGCTTGAAGTCCGGGCTGGAGGCAGCGCGTTTGCTTCTCGCCCAGACAGAGCAACAAGCCGAGGCCCCGCAGCTGGAAGCTTTGGCATGAACCCGCAGCCGCTGTCTAACCAGCCCCTGATTGGCTTCGGCCAGGTTCGCCATACCCGGCTTCGGCCCAGCCGCCATGCTTTCAATTACGCCAACTACTTTTTGATGCTGCCGATGCGCAGCATGGCCCTGCATGGCAGCGGCGCGCTGGCACGCAACCGCAGCGCGCTGTTAAGTTTTTTCGACAGTGACCACGGCGACAGCCGCAGCAATGCGCTCGAATGGCTCGATGACGTGCTGATACGCGAAGGAGTGAATAACGCCGACGGTGAAGTGTGGCTACACACTTACCCGCGCGTGCTGGGCTACACCTTCAAGCCGGTCAGCTTCTGGTATTGCCATCAGGCTGACGGATCACTGCGTGCGATTGTTGTCGAGGTGCACAACACTTTTGGCGAGCGTCATTGCTACCTGCTCGACACGCCGCACTACGGCCGGGAACTGAAGGCCGACAAGGTGTTTCATGTGTCGCCGTTTTGCACTGTCGAGGGCAGTTACCGCTTTCGTTTCATGCGCAGTCATGAGTCGGGCGTCGACAAGACCGTGGCCCGCATCGACTACGACGACAGCGCCGGGCCGCTGCTGGAAACCAGCGTTGGCGGCTCACTGGTGCCGGTGAGTGCCGCCAGCCTGCGCAGGGCCTTCTGGACTTATCCGGCGATGACGTTTGGCGTGATTGCCCGCATTCACTGGCAGGCCT
Source organism: Polaromonas sp. (assembly GCA_031423655.1). GTDB lineage: Bacteria > Pseudomonadota > Gammaproteobacteria > Burkholderiales > Burkholderiaceae_C > Polaromonas. The sequence continues at coordinate 3,161 of JANPFZ010000040.1, read as the reverse complement.
TCAAGCTCTGGCGCAAACGAATTCCTTTTGTCCGATACATCAGTAAACCCAAGCCCCCTGAAATTTTTGTGACTCGATGACCACACTACAAACAACGCCGCTTGTCTCCGCTGTTCAGGCCTTCGCGCTGCCAAAAGATGCGCCTGGTTCTGCGCGAACGACCCTGAAACTTCTGCTGCGCCTCCGGCACGGCACCCTGACGGTTCATTTGCCCGGCGGATCGGTGCAGCGCTTTGGCTCCGGCCAGGCGCCGCTGGCCAGCCTGCATCTGAACAACTGGAACGCCTGCAGCGCCGCACTGCGTTCGGGTGATATCGGTTTTGCCGAAAGTTATATCGCCGGCGACTGGACCACACCAAACTTAAGTGACCTGCTGCAGGTGCTGATCGCCAATCGCAATGAAGTCGAAGACGTGATTTACGGCAGCTGGCTGGGGCGTTTCGTCTACCGCGTCAAACATCTGCTGAATCGCAACACCAAGGCCAACAGCCAGAAAAATATCCATGCCCACTACGATCTGGGCAATGCTTTTTATGCCTTGTGGCTAGACAGCACGATGAACTACTCGTCGGCCATTTTCGAGAGCCCTGAAACCTCGATGCAGGATGCGCAGAACGCCAAGGTGCGGCGCGCGCTGAATATGGCCAGGGTCAAGGCCGGTGACCGCGTGCTCGAGATCGGCTGCGGCTGGGGCGCCCTGGCCGAGATGGCGACGACCGAATTTAACGCGTGGCTGGTCGGTGTGACCCTGAGCACCGAGCAACTGGCCTGGGCACAAGCGCGCATGGTGCGGGCCGATGCAAGCGCCAAAGCTGATTTGCGGCTACAGGACTACCGCGATATTGGAAAAACATCCGGCGGAAAAACCAGCGTTGATGAGCCCTTCGACGCCATCTGTTCCATCGAAATGGTCGAGGCCGTTGGCCGTGAATACTGGCCCGAATACTTCCAGACTGTGGCGCGTTTGCTCAAGCCTGGCGGCCACGCCTGCATCCAGTCGATCGTGATTGCCGATGATCTGTTCGACCGCTACGTCAGCTCGACCGATTTCATCCAGCAGTACATCTTTCCGGGCGGCTGCCTGCCGTGTCCGCGCGAGTTCCGTGCACAGGCCGCCGCTGCCGGCTTCGATGTCGTGGACGAGTTTTCATTCGGCCAGGACTATGCCCGCACGCTGAAATTGTGGCGTGACGATTTCATGGCGCAGGAGTCGCGCGTGCTGCAGCTCGGCTTCGACAAAAGATTCATTCGCATCTGGGAGTTTTATCTGGCCTATTGCGAAGCCGCCTTTGTCGAAACGAATACCAATGTCATGCAATTCACGCTTCGAAAGCGCTGAAAGTGTTGACAAACGCCCGGACAGGACCATGAAGCACGCGCTCCTGTGTTTCATGGCTGCGGCCTGCACCCACGCCGCGTTGGCGCAGCCTTCCAGTGCGAACGATGCAGCAGCCGCGACGGTCGCTGTGCCACGCGGTGAAGCGCGGCCCGAATTGAGCGGCGCGCTGCCGAAGGCGCGGCGAATCGGCACCGGCCGGCTCACCGTGTGGGGTTTTCAGGTCTATGACGCGCGCCTGTGGGCACAGCCCGATTTCCGCGCCGCCAATTTCGACCGTGCGCCGCTGGCGCTCGAATTGTCTTACCTGCGCGCTTTCAAGGCCGAAGAAATCGCCGAGCGTTCCATCAAGGAAATACGGCGCAGCAAGCCGGTCAGTGACGCGCAGGCGTCGCGCTGGATTGCGGATCTGCTGCGGGTGATTCCCGATGTACGCACCGGCGACCGCGTGATAGGCGTCCACCAACCTGGCGTGGGCGCGACGTTCTGGGTCAACGGCAAAAACACCGGTGAAGTGCAGGATGCTGAATTTGCCAGATTGTTTTTTGGCATCTGGCTGTCGCCCAATACCTCAGAGCCGAAACTGCGCGACGCATTGCTGGCGGGTGCCACTGAATGACGCTGGCCCAGGTGCAGGACGGTGGGGTGATTGAAAGCGCGCGCGTTGCTGCGGCGCCTGATGCGTTCAGCGCCCGCAACGGTTTTTTCTACGGGCTGCTGGGACTGCCGCTGGCCTTTGTCGCCTTGCCGCTGTATGTGATTTTGCCGAACCACTACGCGCGCGAGTTTGGCATGTCACTGGGTCTGCTGGGCGCGATTTTGCTCGGTGCGCGGCTGTTCGACGCCTTCATCGATCCCTTCCTGGGCCGCTTGAGCGACCGCCTGTTCGCGCGCTCTGCCCGTGCGGTGCTGGCCCTGGGCGCGGCGGCGGCAGTGGTGCTGGCAGCCGGGTTCACGCTGCTGTTTTTCCCGCTGGTGCGGTCGCCTGCCGCGCTGGCCGTGTGGGCTGCTGCGATGCTGGTCATCACCTATGCGGCTTACAGCGCGCTGAGCGTGTCGCACCAGTCCTGGGGCGCGATGCTGGGCGGCAACGAGGCGCAGCGCAGCCGCATCGTCGCGTGGCGCGAAGGACTCGGTCTGGCGGGTGTTGTGCTGGCATCCATTACGCCGGTAGCCCTGGGTTTATCGGCGACAACTGCTCTGTTTTTTATAGCGTTGATGTTCGGATGGCTGGCGTGGTCGCGCGCGCCTCGGCCGGTGGCGAAAAAAGCGGGCCGGCAAACCCATGTAGTCGCGCTGTGGCTACCGCTGCGGCATGCCGCCTTCCGCCGCCTGCTCGCCGTGTTTATGCTCAACGGCATTGCGAGTGCTGTGCCGGCCACGCTGGTGCTGTTTTTTATTCAGGACCGGCTGCAGGCCGCGCCCGCGATGGAGCCGGTGTTTCTGGGCAGCTATTTTGTCAGTGCGGCGCTGTCCATTCCGCTGTGGCTGGTGGTTGTCAAGCGCATCGGTCTGGCGCGCACCTGGCTGGCAGGCATGCTGCTGGCGATCGCCGTCTTTGCCTGGGCGACGCAACTGGGCGCGGGCGACACCACCGCCTTTGTGGTCGTATGCGCACTGTCGGGCGTGGCGATGGGCACCGACCTGGCCTTGCCGGGCGCGATGCTGGCCGGGCTGATTCAGGCACATGGCGAGTCGGGCAAAAGCGAGGGCGCGTACTTCGGCTGGTGGAATTTTGCAACCAAGCTGAACCTGGCACTGGCTGCCGGGCTGGCGCTACCGCTGCTCGGGATGTTCGGCTATGCACCTGGCGCGCGCGATGCAG
>JANPFZ010000039.1:0-7086 GCA_031423655.1 Polaromonas sp. | reverse complement strand
GAGCTTCGCGCCCGCCGCACCGGCGCCAACCATTGCTTGCGCAAGCCACTGCATCCGGTCGAGCTGGCGCAGGTGCTGCAGCAGGTCGGCTAAAACCTTTCTGACGCATCTTTTGAGTCGCTATTAATTTAGTAGCTGCTTGCACAAGTTTTACCTGCGCTGGAGGGCGATTTCTTTGCTGTGATGGCGTGAAAAGCTGTTGCCAGACTGTCAGATCGCCGCGTCAATCATCAGGCTCATATCTGGGGACAAAAACCGGAAGCAGGGCATCAGCCAGCTTCCGGGTAATCGGCAAAGGTTCGCCGTGCAGGCGGGCGGCCAGCACTTCGCCGCACAGCGCGGCAAACGTCAGCCCGCGTGATCCGAGCCCGCTGCATACCCACAAGCCGGGCACGTCATCGCCTGCTTGCAGGCTGCCCGATGCCAGCGGCCCCAGCGCCGGCAGTCGGCCCGGCGTGGCGCAGCGCACACCTGCCCAGGCGTTGACCGACGGCTTTCCACCCTCGCCGGCTAACGCTGTTGCAACATCCGGTAGCAAGCTGCCCAGCCGCTGCAGGTTGTGCTGGTCATCTTTAGGTCGAATTTCCAGGCTCTCGCTGTCGCGTTCATACGTCGATCCTGTCAGCCACGCGAGCTGGCCTGGCTCGCCGCCCGGCAGGGGCAACCCCGCAATCAGGCTGCCGTGGCCGTTGACCGGGAATGCTGGCACCTGTTGTTCCATATCGGCAGACAGCGGCGCCCAGGTGACCTGCCCCCGTACAGCTTGCAGAACCAGTTCGCGCGCAGGCCTGGCTTGACAGGAAGTGCCCCGGTCGGCCGACGCCGCCAGGGCAGTACTGGCATGGCCGGCGGCAAGCACCACCAGTTCTGCACACGCCAGCGCCTGATCTGATTCGCCCAGCACCTGCCAGAAGCCGTCACGCCAAACCAGGCGCCTGGCCGATGACCTACCGCGCCAGCGAATGCCCGGTGTGGCGAGCCAGGCTTTGACCAGCCTGGCAGGCCGGATCCATCCGCCTTTTTCATGCCACAGCCCGTGCTCCCTCGGCGGGAGCTGGCAAGCGGCGAGCTGTGCTGGGCTTGCAGCCTGCACCCAGTCGCGAGCGGCCTCAGCCTCATCGGTACCGCCCCACAGCCAGGCAGCGGGCAGGGTGCGCGGATGGTCCATGGCGCGTTCGAGCACACCGGTGGGGTTCCAGTCGTTTCCGGTGTTGAGCAGGGCTTCGGCCTGTTGCAGCGTCGCCCGCACGCCGCTGCGTGAAAGACGCGACAGTAGCCCGTCATCAGGCGACACGTGCGGGGCCATAACGCCCGCAGGCAGGCTGGAGGCAGCGTTGGCGGGCTCGGCCGCTGTGTCCAGCACCGTCACAAGCCAGCCACGTCGGGCCAGACTGGCCGCTACCGCCGCGCCTGCCAGACCAGCGCCAATTACCACGCAGCGGCCCGGCGTGACGCGCGGCGAAATAGATCGCGATTTTTTGGGCTCCCAGGCCGGATCGAATTCGCCTTCCAGGCGATCACGTTTGGGCGGACTGCCAGCGCATTTTTTGACGACAAAACCGCACTGCGTCAACGCGTCGCGCACACTTCGCGCGACCGTCCAGGTCGCGATACGCGTGCCGCGCCGGCAGCAGCGCGCCACCGCCTTGCAGGCAGGCAAGTCCCACAGGCCGGGGTTGCGTTCGGGGCTGAAGCCGTCTAGGTAAACCGAATCGGCCACTAACGATTGCTGACGCAGCATCGCTTTGGCGTCGCCAATACACAGCGTCAGCAGCACATGGCCGGCTTCAAAAACCAGCCGGTGCAAACCGGGCAACAAGCCCCAAAGCTGGCGCGCAAGCTGTTCCGCAAATGGTTGCAGTTCGGGGTGCGCAGACGCGGCGCGCAGCAGGTCGGCAGCGCTGGCAGGAAAGGCTTCAAGCGAAACGAAATGCAGCAGCCGTGGCCGCAGCGGGTCGACTTTCCAGGCTTGCCAGGTCAGCAAAAAGTTCAGTCCCAGGCCAAAGCCTGTTTCAAGAATCGTCCACTGCGGTTGGCTGGCCCAGGCAGCGGGCAGACCGCAACCGTGCAAAAACACCTCACGCGCTTGCGTCAGCCCGCCCAACTCGCTGCGGTAGCGGTCGCCAAAGCGCGGGTTGTAGGGACTGCCGCCCGGCGTGCCATCGCCCAGCCACTCAATGCGCTCGGGCATGGGGGCGGCTACCAGTTCGGGCGTTCAGGCCGCCGGAGGAACGTAGCCCTGCACTACGTCGGCGCCGCTGCCGAAAAAATGCTGCTCCATCTGGCGCGCCAGATATTGGCGCGCTCTGGCGTCGGCCAGGTTAAGCCGGTTTTCGTTGACCAGCATGGTTTGCTGCTTCATCCAGTCGGCCCACGCCTGCTTGCTGACTTCTTCCCACAGCCGTTTGCCAAGTGCGCCGGGGTAGGGCGGAAAGTCGAGTCCCTCGGCTTCTTTTCCGAGCTTGATGCAGTTAACCATGCGTGCCATTGGATTCGTTCTTTCGTTTTCTAAAGATTTATAAGTAATAAATAACTTATTTTATATTCGTTTTGGTTTCCACGGCAAGCTTTCAAAATCCAGCGTTCACATAGCCATGCGTTTTTGGAAGGACAAGCCACCATGACTCCACGTCGCCACTTTATCAATCTTTCAGCCGGGTCGGCACTGGCCCTGAGTTTGGGTGCAATCGCATCAGGGTCTGCGCTCCCTGCACTGGCCCAGACGCCATCGATCAAACCACCGGTCACGCTGCTCAACGTCTCCTACGATCCGACCCGCGAGTTTTACGTCGAGTACAACGCTACGTTCGGCAAATACTGGAAAGCCATAGCCGGCCAGGACGTGATCTTCAAACAATCGCATGGCGGCTCGGGCAAACAGGCCCGCTCCATCATCGACGGGCTGGATGCCGACGTTGCCACGCTGGCACTGGCAGGCGACACCGATGCGCTGGTGAAAAACGGCGGCTGGCTGGCGGCCGACTGGCAAAAGCGCCTGCCGCATAACGCGTCGCCGTACACCTCGACCGTTGTGCTGGTCGTGCGCAAGGGCAACCCCAAGGGCATCAAGGACTGGGACGACCTGGTCAAGCCAGGCATTGCGGTAATTACGCCAAATCCAAAAACCTCGGGCGGCGCGCGCTGGAACTACCTGGCCGCGTGGGAGTTCGCGAAGCGCAAATATGGCAACGACGCGAAAGCCAAAGAATTCGTCGCCAGGTTGTACAGCAATGTGCCGGTGCTGGACACCGGTGCGCGCGGCGCCACCATCACGTTTGCCCAGCGCGGGCAGGGCGATGTGCTGGTTGCCTGGGAAAACGAGGCATATTTGCTAGAAAAGGAGTTTGGCGGCAAATTTGATGTGATCGCGCCGTCGCTGAGCATTCTGGCGGAGCCGGCCGTGGCGGTGATTGACAAAAACGTCGACCGGAAAGGAAGCCGCGCCGTCGCGGAGGAATATCTCAAGTACCTGTATTCCGAAGCAGGCCAGGAGATCGCCGGCAAAAACTTTTATCGCCCTGCCGTGTCGCGCAAAGCGATGGCCAAATATGAAAAGCAGTTCCCGAAACTGAACCTGTTCACCATCGATCAGGCGTTTGGCGGCTGGGGCAAGGCAGACCTCGCGCATTTTGGCGACGGCGCGTCTTTTGACCAGATTTACACGCGGAAGTGACGTTAATGTTCTGCGTCGTAGGTCCGCGAGCTGAAATAAAATTGCTATTAAATAGATAGCTTCTAGCGCAAGTTTTACCTGGGCTAGAGGTACTTTTCATCAGTAATCAAGGGGCTCGGGCCTACGTGCAATTGGCTGAAGATGCTCTGACGCAGTTCGGGCGAGCCTGGACGGGGTAGCGGACGGCCTGAAAGACCTCCCCGCAGCCGGGCCAAGCGCACAGCGCTGTTTCACGGTAAAATCAACGCTTGCAGCAAAGCCTATCAGTGTCAAACGCTATAAAATCAGTAGCATCCAACGCTCATCGCGGCTTCCTGAAAATAGATCCATCTGCGCAGCCGGGCCTCTTTGAATGCGAATTGACAAAAGCTTGTTTTTGGGGCGAAAAGCCCCAGATGTCAATCATGAACGCCACAAAATCACAGTCCCCCAAAAACAGTCTTACGGTCACACACGTTTTGGTCGAGCTGTTGGAACGTCTGGAGCACAGCACGCAGCCGGTCGCAGCCGGGCAGTATCGCTCGGTGGTCTTGCACCTGATAGACGAGTTTGCAGGGGTCGAGTCCAGCCTGGCTTTGCGCGCCCTGCTCGACACCCATCCGGCCGCGTCTGAACTTTACGAGAACGTCAATTACCGGCATGCGGGTCTTTGCCGCACGGCGCTGGACGCAGCAACTGCTGCAGAAAGCGAAGCCAGACAAGTCATTTCGCGCGTCATGAGCTTGTGAGCGCATGAGCTGCGTTACCCATCGATCCCCATCCACCACCGAACCCAAGGAAGATTCAAACCATGGCAAGAGCTGACGCCAAAACCGCCGTCCTCGCTGACGGCCTGCGCTACAAGTCCAAGGTGTCGGGCTCTCCGTTTGCTGCCACCACCTCGTTTGGTGCGGCCACCATGTCGTGCTTCATGTGCGGCAAACACCGCGCACGCTCGCTGATGGGTACGCGCAAGGTCTTGGGTAAATCCCAGGCCGTGTGTTCACCGTCGTGCAAGGCGCTTGACGAGGCCTTGCTTGAGAAATCTGCCGGGTGACTGGCTTGCGCGCCGTCAGCCCGCTAAATGGTGTGACGGAGTGTTGCGCTGACGGTGGAGAAACTGTCGATGGTTTGTGAAGCGCCTGCACTCGCGTAGCTCACACGGCTGAGCGGGTTGCCTGGCTGAAAGGAAATCACCATGACTGCCAGCGCCGGCCCAAGCCCCTGGCTCCGCCTTGATGGTGCGACTGACCACGTTCGGGGTGCACTGTCGGCCCCCGTGACGCTGATCGAATACGGCGATTACGAATGTCCCGCGTGTTTTCAGGCTACTGCTGCCCTGAAAGTCATCCTGCCGCATTTTGGAGATGACCTGCGCTTCGCTTTTCGCCATTTTCCGCTGCGTGAAGTGCATCCCCATGCCGAACTGGCAGCCGAGGCCGCAGAAGCCGCTGGCGCACAGGGCAAGTTCTGGCCCATGCACGATCTGCTTCTTTCGATGCAGCATCATTTGAAAGAAAAACATTTGCAGGGCTACGCGGCGCAACTTGGCCTGGACCTGGCGCGTTATGAAAACGAGATGAAAGACCACGTCTACCTTCAACGCGTGCAGGAGCAGATTCAAAGTGGCCAGCACCTGTCGATCCGCTCTACACCTGCTTTTTATGTCAACGGCGTCTACACCGATGTGTCGTTTAACTTGCAGCACTTGCACCAGGCGATTGAGCGGGCGCTGGCGGCCTGACGCGTTCCACAAAGCAAGCGAGTGGGTCCAGGCCCGATAATCAGTGAGTCGTATCGCCGACTCTGAGCGGCAAGGTCCCGCGCCGTAATCACCTCGACGAACACCATCAAAAAACATCAGGATTGCCCGTGAGAAAAACGTATTTATTGACCATCGAAGGCAAAAACCGGGACCGCCTGCTGGACGCCGCCAAACACGACATCCGCAAGTACGTCAAGCGTGAACGAGGCCGACCGCTGCCGCCTGGCGTTGATTTTTTCGACTTTGATTGCAAACTCGGCGCCAGCGAAGGCGCGGCGGCGACGCTTCACTTCGCCACGCTGATGAGATCGATTGATGCGCTGGTGAAAGACGGCGCGGACCGGTTTTACGTCGAGATGGTGACAACGCACGGGCACCGCAGCGCGCGGCCTCAAGGTGCAGATGCGGCTGAGAGTTCAGCGACCGATGCAGACTGATTCGGCTCAAGGCTAAGGCTTATACGACCTGGTTTTCAATCCCCGTTGCTCGCATCTGCGTGTATCTGTACCGCGCGCAGTTTTTCCTCGCGTAGCTTGTCTTTCTTGCTTGGCCGCTTCCCCTTGATGCCGCCTGCCGATAGCGGATCGGCCGCGTTCGGCATCAACATCTCCACCGGCTCAAATCCTGCCACTTGCTCGCGCGGCACCGCCAGTCGCTGACGTTTTTCAATCAGCTTGAAATGCGCCAGCGTGCCGCTGCTGACAAAGCTGATTGCCAGGCCGCGTTCGCCGGCGCGGCCGGTGCGGCCGATGCGGTGGGTGTAGTCCACCGCCGAGCGCGGCAAGTCGTAATTGACCACGACCGGTAATTGCTCGATGTCGATGCCGCGCGCCGCCATGTCAGTGGCCACCACCACTTGCACAGACTTGTTTTTGAAATCAAGCAGCACCTGCGTGCGTTTTCCCTGGCTCAGTTCACCGTGAAACGGCTCGGCTTCGATATGACATTTGCGCAGCTTGTCGGCCACAATTTCAGCCGCATGCTTGGTCGCCACGAACACCAGTGCGCGGCTCCATTTTTCGGTTTGAACAAGGTGGCGCAGCAACTGCGTGCGCCGGCCTGCATCAACGTCAATTGCCCGTTGCGTGATGTCTGGCTCGGCCTGTGGCTCGAGCTTGACTTCAATGCGCAGCGGCTCACGCAGCATGCTGGCAGCCAGCGCTTCAATGGTGGGCGGAAAAGTAGCCGAAAAGAAAAGGGTTTGCCGCTCTGCCGGAAGCAGAGCCAACATGCGCCCCAGTTCCTCGCCAAAGCCCAGGTCGAGCAGTTTGTCGGCCTCATCCAGCACCAGCGCGCTGACAGCCCCCACGCTCAGGGCGTTGTGGGCTATCAAATCAAGCAGCCGTCCCGGGGTGGCTACCACAATGTCGGCGCCACCGCGCAGGTTCATCATTTGCGGGTTGATGGAAACACCACCGAAAACCACAGCCACCTTGATCCGGCGCGGCAGGTGTCTGGCAAATTTGACCAGTGCTTCACCCACCTGCGCGGCCAGCTCGCGTGTCGGTACCAGAATGAGCGCGTGCAGGCGTCGAGGCGATCGGGTTGGCGGCTGGTCAATCGCCGTAATTTGTTGCAGCAGCGGCCAGGCAAACGCGCCCGTTTTGCCCGAACCCGTTTGCGCGGACGCCAGCACGTCACGCCCCTGCAAGATGGCCGGAACGGCTGC
>JANPFZ010000038.1:0-3223 GCA_031423655.1 Polaromonas sp. | reverse complement strand
TTCCAGAAAAACTGGCGCGTTTACCGCAGCCGGTTCATCGACCCGGTCCGCATCGAGGCCGGCGCACGCTTCTGGCGCGCCCATCGGGAGACGCTGGAGCGTGCGGAAAAAGACTACGGCGTGCCGGCAGAAATCATCGTCGGCATCATCGGGGTCGAGACGATTTACGGCCGTGACACCGGCAGCTTCCGCGTGATGGACGCGCTCACCACGCTGGCATTCGACTTCCCCGCCAGCCACCCGCGCGCCCAGGAACGCAGCGAATTTTTTAAAGGCGAGATCGAACAATTTTTAACGCTGCAAAGCCGCCGCGGCGTGAACCCGTTCGATGCACGCGGCAGCTTCGCCGGCGCCATGGGCATGCCGCAGTTCATGCCGTCGAGCTGGGTCAAATACGCGGTTGATTTCGACGGCGACGGCACCATCGATTTGTGGAACAGTCCCGCCGATGTCATTGGCTCGGTCGCCAGCTATTTCAAGGCCTTCGGCTGGCAGCCCGGAATGCCGACGCACTACCCGGTCAGTTTCGACAACAGCCGTCTCGACATGGACGCGCTGATGGCGCCCGACATTTTGCCAACCTTCGGCATCGCCAGCTTCCTTGACAAAGGCGCCGTGCTGGAAGGACAGGCACTACAGCACAGCGGCCCGCTGGCGCTGATCGAATTGCTCAACGGCCCGGATGCGCCGCAATACGTCGCCGGCACCGAAAACTTCTATGCGATCACCCGCTATAACTGGAGCAGCTATTACGCGATGGCCGTGATTGAGCTGGGGCGGGAAGTGGCGGCGCGGATTCGGCCATGAAGCCCAAGCCCATCTGCTATTCATTCGATAGCTTCTCGTGAACGTATAACCTGGGCTAGAGGCCTAAAACGCTGATGAAAGGCTAACAACTCACTTGACGTGCGTAGCTGCATCGTTTCGACTGCCTGATTATCAGAGCCTAAACTCATGGGGCTTTCAACCAATCGCTGACCTGCTGCGTCAAAGCCGCCCGCCCATGAATCCGTCCAATCAAGCCCTGCCCGAGCAGGAAGCGCTCAATATCCCGCACGACGAGTTTTCTGCCGGCCTGCCCGCCGGTCACTTCAAGGTCATCGTGAACCCGGTGCTTGCGCAAAAGTATGTCCGGCACCGCTTGTTTGTCGTAGGTATCTCCCTGCCGCTGCTGGGCATAGGCGCCGCGCTGGCGATTTCGGGCTATTTTTGGGTCGGTCTGCCGCTGGTGGCTGCGGGCTTTCTGCTGCCCCGCGTGATCAAGTCGCAGGCGCCAAGAATCTTGCTGTATCTGGCACAGCACGACGCAAAAACTTATTTTGAAGCGATGAAGTTTGGCATTCTGGAAGTTCGCCACCGGTGAGCACTGCCCGGTTTGGCCAGACGGGTGCGCCGGGAATTGAAGAAAAAGCACTACACCGGCATGATTGTGATGTCCACTGTCATCGACTCTTTGCCCCCGCCCTGGCGCACGCCCTTGATCGGCGGGCAGGCGTTGTAGTCGGTGCCCATCGCCAGGCGCACGTGGCGCTGGTCGATCAAACAGCTGTGTGTCACGTCGATGCTGACCCAGCGGCGGGCTGCCACGTCCAGGCACACGTCTACCCAGGCGTGGCTGGCCAGATCGGGCTCGTTGGCCGCGTAGAAATACCCGCTGACGTAACGCGCCGGAATCTGCAGGCTGCGGCAAATGGCGACCATCACATGCGCCTGGTCCTGACACACACCAGCGCCCGCCGTGAATGCTTCCAGCGCGGTTGTCGTGACATCGGTGCTATTTTTTTCATAGCTTACTACGCCCGCTACGCCGAGGCTGAGGGCCAAAAGCATGCTCAAGTCGAACTGTCCGGCAACCGCGGGCGCGCCGACAAAGCGGCGACCAAACGCCGCCAGCTCAGCATGCGGTTCGGCCAGATGGGTAGCGCGCAAGAAGAAATGCGGATGCGGCAGCGCCTCGGCGTCAACAAACTCGGCCACGCCCAGGGTGTCGACCTGGCCAGCGGCATTGACCAGACTCCAGCGCACGTTGTCCGATTCTTTGCCGACGAAGGTGTAGGAGTCGATGGCGTTACCAAATGCGTCACGCTGCGAGTACAGCTTTTCGGGCGCGCCGACGCTCCAGAAATCGACCGTCTGCCCCGCGCCCGACTGCGGCGTCAGCCACAGCGTTTGCAGTGCATAACGAAGCGGTTCGGTGTAGCGGTAGTCGGTGGTGTGCGTGATCTGTATCTTCATCAACTAACAGTCATGTCGGGGAAGGAAACAGCGCAAAAACCAAGCGACTGCGCGGCTCCCCCTCAAGCAGGGGCCGCAGAACCGGCTTTGCCGGGCTGCAGGCGCAGCGGACCCCCCGGGGGGCAGGGAGTTACACGAAGTGAACGACCGTGGGGGCTCATGTTGTTGCCGGCACAAGAAATTCACGGCTGATGTGCGCGCCGAGTTCGTTCACGCGGTCCAGAAACTGCGTCAAAAAGGCATGCAGCCCAGTGGCCAGAATTTCATCGATACGTGCGAACTGCAAATCGGCGCGCAGCTTGCCGGCGCGCCGCTGGGTCTCACTCGAAGCGTCACTGGTCACCATGGCCAGCGTGTGCATGACCTCATTGAGGCAACCGAGCAGCGAACGCGGCATGTCGGCGCGCAGGATCAGCAGCTCGGCCACGCGCTCGGGCTTGATCACGTCACGATAGACCTTGCGGTAAACCTCAAAGCCCGACACGCTGCGCAAAATGGCACTCCAGTGATAGAAGTCGTATTCCTGGTCTTCCGCATTCGGCACACCCAAAAAGTCGCCCTGAAAAGAATGGAACTTCACATCGACCAGACGGGCAGTGTTGTCGGCCCTTTCCAGAAACGTACCCAGGCGCAAAAAGTGAAACGCCTCGTCTTGCAGCATGGTGCCGACTGTCACGCCGCGCGACAGATGCGAGCGAAATTTGACCCACTCAAAAAACTGCCCCGGATCGCGCTCGAAGTCTCCATTGCGCAGCATGCGAAAGACTTCAAGGTAGGTTTGGTTCTGCGTTTCCCAAACTTCGGTGGTGAGCGTGCCGCGAACCGCCCGCGCGTTTTCACGGGCGTTTTTCAGGCAAGAAATAATGCTCGATGAGTTTTTCTCGTCACGCACCATGAAGTCCATCACGTCGCGCGGATTGATGCTGTCGCCGTATTTGGCAGCGTAAGCGGGTTTCAGCTCGCTGATGCTGATCAGGCCCTGCCAGCC
>JANPFZ010000037.1:0-2114 GCA_031423655.1 Polaromonas sp. | reverse complement strand
CCGCTGACAAAAATCGCGGTGTAGGCCGCCACGCGTTCGGCGATGCGCTTGAGCCCCTGCGGGCCGTGATAGACCGCGTACATGCTGGCGACCACCGCTGGCAACACCTGCGCGGTGCAGATGTTGGACGTGGCTTTCTCGCGCCGAATATGCTGCTCGCGCGTCTGCAGCGCCAGGCGATAGGTAGGGTTGCCATGCACGTCCACACTGACACCGACCAGGCGGCCGGGCAGCGATCGCTTGAACGCGTCGCGGCAGGCGAGGTAGGCGGCGTGCGGGCCGCCATTGCCCATCGGCATACCGAAACGCTGCGTGCTGCCGAGCACGATATCGGCGTCCCACTCGCCGGGCGGCGTGAGCAAGGTCAGCGCTAGCAAATCAGCCGCCACGCACAAGGCTGCATCGTGTGCATGCGCAATACCGGCCAGCGGCCTGAGGTCGTGAATTTCGCCGTTGGTGGCTGGGTACTGCACCAGCACGCCGAAGTAATTGCCTTCGGCCATCAGCTGCGGCACGGTGTTTGACGCCGTGCTGACCTTGATCTCAATTCCCAGCGGTTTGGCGCGCGTCTGCATCACCTCGATGGTTTGCGGGTGGCAATCGCCAGCGATGATGAAGACATTGCTTTTGCTTTTCACGCTGCGCCTGGCAAGCGTCATGGCTTCGGCCCCGGCGGTGGCTTCGTCGAGCATTGATGCATTGGCAATCGGCATACCGGTCAGGTCGCAGACCATGGTCTGGAAGTTGATCAGCGCTTCCATGCGCCCCTGCGAAATTTCAGCCTGGTAGGGCGTGTAGGCGGTGTACCAGGCCGGGTTCTCAAGCACGTTGCGCAAAATCACGCCAGGCGTGAAGGTGCCGTAGTAGCCCTGGCCGATAAAGTTTTTGAAGACCTTGTTTTTGGCGGCAATCGCCTTGAGCTGCTTCAGGGCTTCGGCTTCCGTCACGGGCGGCGGAATGTCCATCGCGCGGCTGCGCGCAATCGCACGCGGCACGATGCCTTCGATCAAGGCGCGGCGTGAGCTGGAGGCCACCACACCGAGCATGTGTACTTCGTCGGCCCGGTCAATACCGATGTGGCGGGCGATAAATTCAGACGGGTTTTCAAGATCCCCGAGGGGCTTGGCGGATTGCATCAACATGGCGCGGTCCTCTGTTCCGGGAGTTCAGCTCAGGCGTTGGCAGAAAACGCTGTGTACTTTGACTCGTCCATCAACGCATCAAGCTGCGACGTATCGGACAGCTTGACCTTGAAGAACCAGCCCGCACCCAGCGGGTCGGTGTTCGCCAGTGATGGGTCTTCGCGCAAGGCCTCGTTGACTTCCACCACCTCGCCAGTGACAGGCATGTAAACGTCGGCTGCAGCCTTGACCGACTCGACGACACCGGCGGTTTCTTTTTGTGCGAACGTCGTGCCCACGGCCGGAAGTTCGACAAACACGACATCGCCCAGCGCATCCTGCGCATGCACGGTGATGCCGACGGTGGCTACATCGCCGTCAATCTTGAGCCACTCGTGGTCTTCGGTGTATTTGATGGTCATGGAGTTCTCCTGTTCGGGTTTTAAAAAATCAAGCAATTACAAAATCTGCCGAGATGCGTACGTAGGTTGGCCCGTCAGGTCAACCGCGGAAATAGCGGGCCGGCAAAAAAGGCATGGCACGCACCTCCATCGGCACCGGCTTGCCGCGGACAAGGGCATGGACGAGTGAGCCCGTGGCGGAAAACTCGGGCATGACATATCCCATCGCCACCGGCTGATTGACGCTGGGGCCAAGCAGTCCGCTGGTGATTTCGCCTATCAGCGTGCCGCCAGGGCTTTGCAAGGCGGTGTGGTCGCGCACGGGGATGCGCTCCAGTGCGACCAGGCCAACACGTTTTCTGCCCAGCGTGGCCGGGTCCAGCAACTGACCCAGAACTCTTTCTGCACCGGGAAAGCCGCCAGCGCGCGCGCCGCCGGTGCGCCGCACTTTCTGGATCGCCCAGTTGAGTGACGCCTCCACAGGCGTGGTGGTGGTGTCGATGTCGTTACCGTACAGGCACAGGCCCGCCTCCAGCCGCAGCGAGTTGCGCGCGCCCAGTCCGACCGGTTTGACTTCGGGTTGGGCGAGCAA
>JANPFZ010000036.1:0-2864 GCA_031423655.1 Polaromonas sp. | reverse complement strand
GGCGCTTTTCATCACAGCAACGGTGGACTCGGAACCAGCCGGTGCGTTCTTGGCGGCGCTGTCCATCATGCCGGCCAATTTTTGTTGGGCCTCAGCGGCCTGACCTTCGAAGGTCTTGCCCAGATCAGCACCAGCAGCCGATGCGATGTCATACAGATGACGGCTGTACGCGGCGGTTTTTTCAGCCAGGGGCTGAACCATGCCGGCTTGCAGAGCCATGAATTCCTGTGCGTCTTTGGCACCCATCACGGCTTGTGCATGGTTGGCGGTTTCGGCCAGAGCGGCTTTGGTGGCCTGCATGTTCAGTTCGACCAGTTTTTCAACGCCTTCGAAGGCTTTGTGGGTCAGACCAAACAGGGTTTCGATAGTGGCTTTGTGGGATGCCATGACTTGTTCAGCGGTCAACATAATTAATATCTCCAAAAGGGTTGTAATAACAAAAAAGAAATGCCGGGAAAGTAGTTGCGGGTGGCGCCTCGATCAATTGCTGCACTGCAACATAAAACGAAGTATAAGCCAGGCGCGGGAAATAGCAAGTAATATTTTGTTGCAGCGCACCATTTTAGAATGTGGGCTCTATTCCGGCTCTGTTCCTCCTCGATAAACAGGTATTTTCGCGGGCACCCCAGCACCCAAAAACCCCAGACGGACTTTTACTTGCAAGCCTTCTACGCCGACAATTTCGTGCTTCCGCTGCCCTCCGGGCATCGCTTCCCGATGGCCAAGTACCGCCTCCTCAGGGACCGCGTCGTGCATGAACTGCCAGGCGTTCGCATGGCGCAGGCACCCGCCGCTAGCGATGGCGAGCTGGCGCTGGTACACACACCCGACTACATCGCCGCCATCACCCAGGGCACGCTGGCACCGGCCGCACAGCGAGAGATCGGTTTTCCGTGGAGCCCGGCCATGGCCGAGCGCGCCCGGCGCTCGGCTGGCGCCACTGTGGCGGCAGCGCGCGTGGCGCTGGGGTTGGGCAACGCTGCGCGAGGCGAGGGCGTGGCCGCCAACATGGCTGGCGGCACCCACCACGCCTACGCAGACAAGGGCAGCGGCTTTTGTGTTTTCAATGACGTGGCCGTTGCGGCGCGGCTGATGCAGGCGGAGTGGGCGCGCCAGCAGTTGCGCGCGCCGCTGAAGGTCGCCATCATCGATCTCGATGTGCATCAAGGCAACGGCACTGCCAGCGTGTTTAAGCGTGACGCCAGTGTTTTTACGCTGTCCTTGCACGGCGAAAAAAACTTTCCCTTCCGCAAAGAGGCCAGCGACCTGGATGTGGAACTGCCGGACGGCTGCCTTGATGCGCCTTACCTGCAGGCGCTGGAGCAGGCGCTCGACGAACTTGACAGGCGCTTCGAGCCCGGGCTGCTGCTTTATCTGGCTGGCGCCGATCCGCATGAAGGCGACCGGCTGGGCCGGCTGGCTTTAAGTTTTGACGGCCTGGAAGCCCGCGACCGACGCGTTTTCGACTGGGCGTATCAAAGGCGCATTCCACTGGCGTTCGCGATGGCTGGCGGCTACGGCGTCAACATCGACGACACCGTGCAGGTGCAGATGGGCACTTACCGCGTGGCGGTCGACTATTGGCGGCGATGGCAAAATGGTTTGAAATGAACTCCGTCACCCGAGCGCAACCAGAGCCCCGCAGCGCTTACCGTGTTTTTCGCCCCATCAGCACCCGCTGGTCTGATAACGACATCTACGGTCATGTCAACAACACCGTTTACTACAGCTGGTTCGACACCGCCATCAATGGCCTGCTGATCGAGAGTGGCGCGCTTGATATTCATGCCGGTCAGGTCATTGGCCTGGTGGTCGAGACCCAGTGCAATTATTTTGCGCCGCTGGCTTTTCCCGAGCCGGTCGTCGCCGGTATTCGGGTGGCGCACATCGGCCCATCCAGCGTGCGTTATGAGATAGCCTTGTTCCCGGGCAATGAAGACCAGTTGTGCGCCGCCAAAGGCCATTTTATTCACGTCTATGTGGACCGTGCCACGCGCCGCCCGACGCCCTTGCCCCGTCAATTACTTTGTGTACTGGAGACCTTGAAGTGAAGCAAACCGTTTTTTCTTCCACCCCGGTTGTTGCCGGCGACTTTGCCGCCATTGATGCCTCGGGCAGCGTGTTTTCCCATCCCGTCAATCCGGTTGACCACGCGATAGAAAGCCGCCAGTCGATGCGCGAGTTCTTGCCGGCGCAGGTGCCCCGCGCCACCATCGCGCATCTGCTCGAGCTCGCCAGCCGCGCCCCTTCAGGCACCAACACGCAGCCGTGGAAAGCCTACGTGTTGCAGGGCGCAAACCGTGACACGCTCGTTGACAAAGTCTGCGCGGCGCACGATGCGCTTCGGGCCAACCCGGCGCTGGCGGCCGACTACAAGGAAGCGTACGACTACTACCCGGAAAAATGGGTCTCGCCCTACATCGACCGACGCCGCGAAAACGGCTGGGGCCTCTATGGCCTGCTGGGCATCGGCAAGGGCGACAAGGACAAGATGCACGCGCAACACCAGCGCAATTTCCGCTTCTTTGATGCGCCGGTTGGGCTGATGTTCACGCTCGACCGGGTCATGGGACGCGGCTCTCTGGTCGACTATGGCATGTTCTTGCAAACCATCATGGTGGCGGCGCGCGGCCATGGCCTGCACACCTGCCCGCAGGCGGCGTGGAACGGTTTTTCAAAAATCATCTTGCCGCATATTGGCGCAGGCGCGGACGAGATGCTGGTTTGCGGTATGTCGCTGGGTTACGCCGATGAGACGGCGCTGGTTAACACCTTCCGGACACCGCGTGTCAGCGCGGACGAGTTCACTACCTGGCTGGAGTGAAGATCAAGGTCGATTTTTCGTCACCACAACCGGGTGGTTT
>JANPFZ010000035.1:0-3441 GCA_031423655.1 Polaromonas sp. | reverse complement strand
GAGGGCGTCGGCAGAGATTCCGGGCAGCGGTTCGAAATCCACGTCATAAAAACCGATGTTGCCGATGTCGCCCGGTTGCGCGCCGTTCTTGCCGCGCCATTTGTCGATGAAATAGATGATCGAGTCGCCAATGCCTTTGATAGCCGGAATATTCAGCTCGCCGGGGCCGGAGGTAGGCTCGTAGCCCCAGGCGCCGAGTGAAATGGCGCGTTCGTAAGCGGCTTTCGCGTCCCTCACGCGGAAGGCAATCGCGCACACGCTGGGGCCGTGCTGGCGTGCAAAGCGCTGCGCGAACGAATCGGGCTCGGCGTTGATGATGAAGTTGATGCCGCCCTGACGGAATAGCGTGACGTTTTTGTGGCGATGCTTTGCAATTGGCTTGAAGCCCATGCGCTCGAACACCGCGCCCATTGCAGCCGGGTCGGGCGCGGCGTATTCGATGAATTCAAAGCCGTCGGTGCCCATCGGGTTGGGCCAGGCCTCGCCGGTTTTAAAGGAAAGGGATCGCGCGATGGCTGGCTTCATAGAGGTCTCCGGAACAAAAAATGACTAGCAATCACTTTACCGGCAAGAGGTATCAATTTTTCGGCGAATCAACGTAGGTTTTTTGTGTCAAACGCTGAAAAACTGTGAAAATCAGCTGATGAGCACACTCGACAAGCTTGACCGACAGATTCTGCGCACGCTGCAAGCTGACGGACGCGCCACCTACGACCAGATTGCCGAGCGCGTCAGCCTGTCGTCCAGCGCGGTGCTCAGGCGCGTCAAGCGGCTTGAAGAGTCGGGTGTGATTGATGGATATGTCGCGCTGGTGAGGCCTGAATCTGTCGGACTGGTGTTGACGGCCTACCTGAACGTGCGGCTGGAAAAGCACACTGAGAGCCATAAGCGCAACCCGATGGATTTGTTTCGCGCCAGTGTGCAGGCCTGGCCCGAGGTGGTGGAATGCGCGGCGCTCACCGGGGAGATGGATTATTTGCTGCGCGTGGTGGTGCAGGACATGGCGCATTACAGCCGCTTCATCATGGACACGCTGCTCAAACATCCGAGCGTGCAGGACTGCAAAACCAGCTTTGTACTGGACCGGGTGAAGGCAACCACGGCGGTACCGGTTTAGCACCTGAGTTACGTCGCCGGCTGAATACAGGCTTGCAAGTTTAGTACTTTTTTATCCTTTTTTTGAGGGGCTGGACAGGCGGACTTTGACAGCTTTGCTAGCGCCGGGTTGCTGCACCGCACCAATTTTTCCAGGTTTGCGACCAAACAGCGCCCAAGAACACCGTAAAGGCGATGTAAAAGCATCCGTTCAATATCAGTTGCCTAAAGAAAATTGCTATTAAATAAGGAGCTTCTTACGCAAATAGTAATTGGGCTGGGGTCACTTTTTACCCTTGTTTTGGTGATGACCCTGCGACAAGAGACAGTAAAACCGTCAGGGTGGAAATTCTAGGGATAACCCTTATATTTACGTCATGGTCACACCCGGCATTCTTCTCAAGGCGTCTTTCAATGCAGGCAGGGAGTTCTTTCGCCCGCCTGCGGTGCCGCGCCTGTCTGTCGCCTCTGGTACGGCCTCTGGCACGGCCTCTGTCACGGCCTATATCGCGCCGCTGGTGGTGCCTATCCGGTCCATCGGCCCCAGCCACGGCAAGCGCATTGCGGCGCACCTGTTGGCTTTGAGCGCACAGGACCGCTATTTACGCTTTGGCTACGCTGCCAGTGACGAGCAGATTGAGCGCTATGTGAACGGCCTTAATTTCGAGCGTGATGATATCTTCGGTGTCTACAACCGCAAGCTTGAACTGATTGCCATGGCGCACCTGGCTTTTTCAACCAATCCTGAACTGGAAAGCTGCGCTGAATTTGGCGTGTCGGTGCTGGAGCATGCGCGCGGCCGGGGCTATGGCTCGCGTCTGTTTGACCGTGCTGTGATTCATGCCCGCAACGAGGGCGTTGACATGATGTTCATTCATGCATTGAGCGAAAACACCGCCATGCTTAACATCGCCCGCAAGGCGGGTGCCAGCATCGAGCGTGAAGGCTCCGAGAGCGAGGCTTATTTGATGATGCCTGCGGCAGACCTGGATTCGCGTGTAACCGAGATGCTTGACGAGCAGATTGCCCAGACCGACTACCGCCTGAAGGTGCAGGCCAAGCAGTTTTGGGATGTGCTGGCCATGCTGCAGGAAGTGCGGCGCGGCGTGCGTGAATCGCGCGACCAGTCCAAACAGTAGACCCCCACGGTCGTTCACTTCGTGTAACTCCCTGCCCCCCGAGGGGGCCGCTGCGCCTGCGGTCTGGCAAAGCCAGTCCCGCGGCCCCTGCTTGAATTTGGGAGCCCCCACGTTCGTTCGCTAATCCGTGCGCCCTGACGTATCGAGGGGTCTCTGACGCACGGGGATTTCCTCTCCCGGCGGCCAATTGCGCAAGCCGCTCATGCACCACTACACTAAGCCCCAACGTCACTACCGAACACCCGCGTGTCCGACAACCCCCCCAGTCGATTTCCCAAACCTGAAGACAAGCGCGGCTTTTTGCAAAAGCTCGCTGAAATGCTTCACCCGGGCCCGGACTCCAAGGCTGAGTTGATTGAAACGCTGGTGGAGGCGCAAGACAACGAGGTCATTGGCGCGCAAAGCCGCGAGATGCTTGAAGGCGTGATTCGTATGGCCGACATGACGGCCGGCGACGTGATGGTGGCGGCCCCGCGCATGGACCTGGTCAACATTGATGCGCCGTTTGACGAACTGCTGCACCTGGTGATCGACACCGCGCACTCGCGCTTTCCGGTCTACGAAGGCGAGAAAGAAAATATCCTCGGCATTCTGATGGCCAAGGACTTGCTCAAGCTGCAACGCGCACCCGAACTCAACATCAAGGCACTGCTGCGCCCGGCGGTGTTTGTGCCCGAGACCAAGGGGCTGAACGACTTGCTGCGCGAGTTTCGCGGCAACCGTAACCACCTGGCCATCGTTATCGACGAATTCGGCCGCGTTGCCGGTCTGATCACGATTGAGGACGTGCTGGAGCAAATCGTCGGCGAAATCGAAGACGAATTTGACATCGCCGAAGACGAGGGCGATATTTTCGGCCTGTCTGATCGCACGTACCGCATCAGTGGCGACACATCGATCGAGCGCGTCAGCGAAGCCTTTGGCGTGGCGCTGGTCGACGACGATTTCGACACCATAGGCGGACTGGTGGCGCATGAAATGGGGCGCGTGCCCAAGCGTGGCGAGAGCTATGCACTGTCGGGCCTGCACTTCACGGTGCTGCACACCAAAGGCGGCGCGGTGCGCTGGTTCAAGGTGGCGCCTGCCAGTGCCGGCAACCCGCCAATCAAATGAAAACAGCCATCCGTAGAGCCGACGACTCGATTCACAGCATGGTGTCGATGCTGCCGACGCTCCCGGCGCTGCTGCACCACATCGGCCGCCCGGC
>JANPFZ010000034.1:0-2457 GCA_031423655.1 Polaromonas sp. | reverse complement strand
GGCATCACGCCCGAAATGGCGGCGGCGGTGTGCAAGCTGATGCGTAACCAGGACCTGATTCTGGTGGCGCAGAAATGCCGCGTTGTCACCGCATTTCGCGGCACCATCGGTTTGCCGGGTCGCCTGTCAACGCGCCTGCAGCCGAACCACCCGACCGACGATGCGGCCGGCATTGCCGCCAGTCTGCTTGATGGCTTGCTCTACGGCAGCGGTGATGCAGTCATCGGCATCAACCCCGCTACCGACAACGTGCCCCAGGTGATTCGGCTTGTTGGCATGCTCAATGACATCATCCAGCGCTACGGAATTCCGACGCAATCGTGCGTACTGACGCATGTCACCAACACACTGGAGGCGATCAACCGCGGTGCGCCGGTCGATCTGGTGTTTCAGTCGATTGCCGGGACTGAAACGGCGAATCGCAGCTTCGGCATTGACCTGAAATTGCTCCATGAGGCGCACAGCGCGGCCTTGTCACTGGCGCGCGGCAGCGTGGGCAATAACGTGATGTATTTTGAGACCGGGCAGGGCAGTGCGCTGTCAAGCAACACGCACCACGGCGTTGACCAGCAGACCTGCGAAGCGCGTGCCTACGCAGTGGCCCGCCAGTTCAAGCCGCTGCTGGTCAACAGCGTCGTCGGCTTCATCGGCCCGGAGTATCTTTACGACGGCAAGCAGATCATCCGAGCCGGACTGGAAGACCATTTTTGCGGCAAGCTGCTCGGTCTGCCGATGGGTGTTGATGTCTGCTACACCAACCATGCCGAGGCCGACCAGAACGACATGGATGTCTTGCTGACGCTGCTGGGTGTGGCGGGCTGCACTTTTGTGATGGGCGTGCCCGGTTCTGACGACATCATGCTCAATTACCAGAGCACGTCTTTTCACGATGCCTTGTACGCCCGGCGTGCGCTGGGTTTGCGGCCAGCGCCTGAATTTGAAGCCTGGCTGCGGGCAATGCAGATCGTGACCGACGGTGCGGCATTCAAACTCAATGACGGTATGCCGCCGACTTTTCGTGACGCCTTGCTGCGGGTTTCCTGATGGCTCGCAACCGGTTGATCTCGCCATGAAACCTGCGTCCTCGCTGGTTGTCGCCAATCCGTGGACACAGCTGCGCCAGTTCACAGCTGCCCGCATCGCACTGGGCCGCAGCGGCATCAGCCTGCCAACGCAGCCGCAGCTGGCGTTTCAGCTCGCTCATGCGCAGGCGCGCGACGCGGTGCAGGTTGCGCTGAATGCGCCGCAACTGTTGCAAGACCTGGAGCTCGCCGGCCTTGCCAGCGCCAAAGGCTGCCTGGTGCTGGACAGTGCCGCAGGCGACCGCACAGCGTACCTGCAGCGTCCCGATCTGGGTCGGAGCCTGAACGATGAATCGCGTGCCGTTCTAGCCGCGCTGCCGAAGCAGGCCGCAGCGCGTCACTGCGACATTTCCATTGTCATTGCCGACGGTTTATCAGCAATGGCGATGGACCGAAATGCAGTGCCCTTTCTGGCTGCGCTGATGCAGCAGCTGGCCCCAGAGAACTGGTCGATGGCGCCGCTGACCGTCGTCAGAATGGGGCGTGTAGCGGTGGCCGACGAGGTGGGCGAGCGGCTGGGAGCCCGGCTGGCGGTTTTGTTGATCGGTGAGCGCCCCGGGCTCAGTTCGCCGGACAGCATGGGCGTCTACGCCACCTGGATGCCGCGCGTCGGGCTGAACGATGCTGACCGCAACTGCATCTCGAATATCAGGCCTGCTGGGCTGGGCTATGAAGAGGCCGCGCGCAAGCTGCATTACCTGCTGCGCGAAATGCGCAGGCGCGAGGTGTCGGGCGTGAACCTGAAAGACGAAACCGCCGGCGATACCCCTGCTGTTGGCGATGCTGCCGCTGATGCTGGTGACGCGCCGCGTGACAATTTTCTTCTGGGGCCGCCGGCCCAGTGAGCCGAATAGTCTGCTGAGTCTGATGAAGGCCGACAGGCTTTTGCGCGGTGCTTGCGAGGAACCGGCGGGGCCGCGTCACTTTCCGTTATCTTCAAGCGTTTTATACCCCCAGCCCTTGATTAACGTGCGCAAGCAGCTATCAAAAATATAGCTATTGACTTGTGCGCCCTGCGCCTGTCGAAGACCGTTACCGGGTGCGCACTACCGCCTCAGCCGTCCTGCGTGAAGCCCTGCGGGTAATACTTCGATGCATCAGTCACATGCGGGCGCAGGCCCTGTACGCAGCTTTAAGTGGCACAATCCGACCTGTTCTGAAGGCCCTTCCTGCCGCAGTCGCATCCGCTAATCGGTCCAGCCGTGCTCGCGGAAGGTTAATTTACCCACTTATGTTTCCCCCAGGGAAACGGAGGTCAGCGCCATGTCATCGATTCCCCAGACGCCTGCTCAGGCTGCGTCGTCTTCTCCCTCTGTGTACAGTGCCTATCAAGGCAACACCTATCTCTTTGGCGGCAACGCGCCCTATGTCGAAG
>JANPFZ010000033.1:0-2397 GCA_031423655.1 Polaromonas sp. | reverse complement strand
CGCGGGTAACGCCGGGATGGTCTTGGGAATATTCAATGTTGACGAAGCTGGTCATGGTGAGTCCTTTTTTCCAATCAAGCGCGGTACTATTTCGCACGATGGGCTTATGTTAGGGTTTCTACTCATGTTATTCAACTTTATATTTGTGATGTATTTCATTCACAATGGTGATTAATTGAGGCCTAAAAGCAAAAAACCTTAAAACAAATCTTGCCGCCGATAAATCCCCTCAACTTTCGCACCCTTGACCTGAACCTGCTTCGGGTCTTCGACGAAGTCATGACCGAGCGCAGCCTGACAAAAGCGGCGCGCAACCTGTCGCTGACCCAGCCAGCGGTGAGCAACGCCTTGCGCCGCCTGCGCGAAACCCTGGGCGATGAGCTGGTGCAACGCAGCGGGCAGGGAGTGGCGCCGACCGCGCGGGCGCTGGCTCTATGGCCGGCGGTGCGCGAAGCGCTGCAGCGCCTGCAGGAGTCGCTGTCGCCGCACGAATTCAATCCCGCAACCGCGACCTTGACCTTTGTACTGGCGATGGCCGATGCAACAGCGGCCGAACTGATGCCGGGCCTGATCAATATTCTGGAAAAGGAGGCACCGGACATTTCGGTTCGGGTGCTGCCGCTGTCGACGCGCGACCCGCGCCGCCTGCTCGACGAACAATCGACCGACCTGGCGGTGGGCCACTTTCCGGCGGTGCTGGCCGACCTGACCGCCAGAGAGCAGGCCGGCCAGGCGCCGGGCTTTGCGCACCAGCGGCTCTACAGCGGTGAATATGTCTGCGTGATGCGGCAGGGCCACCCGCTGGCGCGCGGGCCGCTTACTCTGGCGCGCTACTGTGCAGAGCGCCACCTGCTGGTCAGCTTTTCAGGCCGTCCTTTCGGCTTCATCGACGAGGCACTGGCTTCGCTGGGGCAAAAGCGGCGCGTGGTGATCACGGTCAACCAGTTTTTTACGGCCGGCCGCGTGGTCGGCAACTCCAATCTGCTGACGGTGCTGCCGCGTCACTTTGTACGCGTCACCGGGCATGCCGACGAGTTGGTGCTGCGTGACCTGCCCTTTGACGTGCCGCCGGTACATGTCGATGCGCTGTGGCACCGGCTGGTGCAGCACAACCCGGCCCATGTCTGGCTGCGCAGCGCCGTGCTGCGCGCAGCCACGGCGGTGTTTGCGGCTCAGACGCTGTAGTTGAGCGCCCCATCAACATGGTCAAGGATCTAGGTCGCAGGCAAGTAAGGCTGCAGCCGCAGCGATGCCTGAAAGCCGTGCGTCTGACCGGGCGGCGGAGACACCAGAATAAGTTCGCCGCGCTGGCGCTCAATCAGCGTGGTGACAATGGACATGCCGAGGCCATAGCCCGATGTTTCCTGCGAATGGCGGACATGCCGGTTGCGGAGCAGCGCCAGCTGCTTGGGGGTGACGCCGGGTCCGTCATCGGTGACGCACACGGTGGCAGGTGCTTCTACCGAAACGGTGACACGCCCGCTTCCACCATGGCGCAGGGCGTTTTCGATCAGGTTGCGCAACGCGATGGCCAGCGCGTCAAAGTCGCCTTGCGCCATGGCGTCTTCGTTTTCAGGTAGCGACAGTTGCAGGCGATCAAGCGCGACCGGATCGGACCCGAACTGTTGCGCTACTTCGTAGGCCACGTGGGCGAGATTCACCGGCTGGCGCGCCATCGACGCGCCCGCTTCGGCACGCGAGAGCTGCAGCAGTTTGTCAGTGCGGCGGCTGAGCTGGTCCAGCGCATCAACGGCAAAACTCACCTCTTCACGGGCCGCGACGGTCAGCGGATGAGACAGCGCATTTTTCAAGCGCAGCCTGACGGTGGCCAACGGTGTTCGCAATTCATGGGCGGCGTTGGAGGCCAGCGCGCGCTCGGTGTGCAGTGCAGTACCCAAGCGCTGCATCAGGTAGTTGGCGCTTTCGCCGACAGAGGCCAGCTCTGTGGGAAGCGGCCCAAGCGAGACCGGTCTCAAATCATGTTCGGTGCGTTCGCGGATCTGCAGTGCGAGTTCGCGCACCGGCGCCAGCCCGCGGGCAGCAATCCAGTGAGTCATCCAGGCGATCAGCGGCAGCATGGCCAGCAGCGGCAGCAAGGCCCACGACACCGACGAGATTTGAAGTTGTTGCTTATACGAGCGGGGCGAGGCAATATGAATGCGTACCGGCAGGACCGGGTGTTTGAGCGTGTAGACGCGCCAACCGAGCGTGTCGAAAAAACCATCGGTCATCGGGACCGCAAATTCCATTTTGGGTGCATCCGACGAGCGAATCAGCATATGCCCCCGGTTACTCAGCACCTGGTACAACAGGTTGTCATCTTCCACGATAGGCCCTGTCGGCAACGGCGGGGACACCTTGGAAAGCGTCATCTCGTCGAGCGGCACATCGTGTTCC
>JANPFZ010000032.1:0-2186 GCA_031423655.1 Polaromonas sp. | reverse complement strand
GGCGCGCAGGGCCCGGCCGGTTGATGTCTTCTGGAAGAACAGGCTGAGCAGGGCCACCAGCGCGGCGGCAATCGCTGCGGCTATCAGGTCTTCCTTGTTAAGCAGAATGCCGCCCGGAAAAACCGTATCAAAGACAAAAATTGGCTCCTTCGGCATGCCAATGTCGATCTTGTAAATGTTGCTGCCGAACAGGGTCTGGCCAAGGCCTTCCATGAAATAAGTGATGCCCAGCGTGGCCATCAGCAGCGTCGCGCCTTCCTGATTGACCAGGTGGCGCAGCACCAGGCGCTCAACCAGCCAGGCCACGGCAAACATGATCACGGCGGCAATGGCAAAGGCGGCCAGGTTGGCAAAGATCAGACTTTCGATGCCGGTCCACTTCGGAATCCATTCAGAAAACCGCGCCATCGCCAGTGCCGCAAACAGCACCATCGCGCCCTGCGAAAAGTTAAAAACGCCCGAGGCCTTGAAGATCAGCACAAAGCCGAGCGCGACCAGCGAATACAGCATGCCAGCCATCAGGCCGCCAAGAAGTGTCTCAAGAAAAAATGCCATCAAACGCTCCAGCGGCTAGAAAAACCAGATTTGAGTTGGCAAATAGCAAGGTAGGCCCCGCATGTGCCAGCGGCGGCCGCAGAACCGGCCTTGGCCTGTCCTGAGCCTGTCGAAGGGCCGGGCTGTAGGCGGCGTCCCCTGCAAGGGGAGAGGCGGCTACGCGAAGCGAGTCCGCAACAGGGGTGTGCCATATATTCAATGCTCCACGCCAAGGTAAGCCCGAATCACATCCGGGTTGTTGCGCACCTCATCGGGTGAGCCATCGCCAATCTTCTTGCCGTAGTCCAATACCACCACGCGGTCTGAAATATCCATCACCACGCCCATGTCGTGTTCAATCAAAACCACCGTGGTGCCGAACTCGTCGTTCACGTCCAGCACGAAGCGGCACATTTCCTGCTTTTCTTCCACGTTCATGCCGGCCATCGGCTCATCGAGCAGCAGCACCTGCGGCTCCATCGCCAGGGCGCGGCCCAAATCAACGCGCTTTTGCAGGCCGTAGGAAAGCTGGCCGACCGGGGTTTTGCGGTAAGCCTGAATCTCCAGGAAGTCGATGATTTTTTCAACCGCTTCACGGTGTTTGATCTCTTCTTTTTCAGCCGGGCCGATGCGCAGCGCCTGCAGCAGCAGGTTGCTTTTGATCTTCAGGTTGCGGCCCGACATGATGTTGTCGAGCACGCTCATGCCCTTGAACAGCGCCAGGTTCTGGAAGGTGCGGGCAACGCCCATCACCGCCACCTGGTAGCTGTTCATGTGCTTGAAAGTCTGTCCGCGAAAGGTGATGGAGCCCTGCTGCGGCTGGTAAACCCCGTTGATGCAGTTGAGCATCGAGCTTTTGCCCGCACCGTTGGGGCCGATGATGGCGCGGATTTCGTGTTCCTTGACGTTGAACGAAATGTCCTGCAGCGCTTTGACCCCGCCAAACGCTAATGAAATGTTTTGAACGTCGAGGATGACGTCGCCGATTTTCTTGCTCATGCTGCGGCCTTCACCGGTGCAAAGGTTTTGCTGTCGCTGATCTTCAGCGTTGCACTGACACTGCCGCTGCGGCCGTCCTCAAATTTCACCACCGTCTCGATGAACTGCTCGGCCTTGCCGTCGTACATCGCATCAATCAGGGGCTGGTATTTGTCGGCGATGAAACCCCGGCGCACCTTGTTGGTTCGCGTCAGCTCACCGTCGTCTGCATCCAGCTCTTTGTGCAGCACGAGGAAGCGGCTGACCTGCGAGCCGGCCAGCAAGGCGTCAACACTCAGGTCGGCGTTGACTTTTTCGACGCATTCCCTGACGAGCTGGTAGACCTCGGGCTTTTGCGCCAGGTCGGTGTAGCCGGCGTACGGCAGGTTGCGCCGCTCGGCCCAGTTGCCCACAGCATCAAAGTCAATGTTGATGAAGACGCAGACTTTTTCGCGGCCATCGCCATAAGCCACGACTTCCTTGATGTGCGGGAAGAATTTGAGCTTGTTCTCAACGTACTTGGGCGCGAACATGGCGCCATCGTTGATGCCGCCCTTGATGCGTCCGACGTCTTTCACCCGGTCAATGATTTTCAGGTGACCGCTGGCGTCGATAAAACCGGCGTCGCTGGTGTGGTACCAGCCGTCTGCCGTCAACACCTCTGCCGTTGCCGC
>JANPFZ010000031.1:0-3104 GCA_031423655.1 Polaromonas sp. | reverse complement strand
TTTGGTATCGTTGCGCTGAGTCGAGGTGTTTGTTCATGTGTTGCTAAATTTGACTGTGGTAGGTCGGTAAATCATCGCAGCGAATGCCACCTCGACTCACCTTCCCACCCGGTAAATTCGCAACTCGTAATTGAATCTAAGATGGGCTAGACGCTGATCTTTCATTGAAACGGCAGCTTTTGTACAGCTCGCAGTTCAAGAATCCGCTAACCCTCAACCGACGACACTTCTTCCGTCGCAAACCCGGCCGGCAGCACCACTTCCAGCATTTCAATATCGTCACTGTGCCCCAGTTCCCGGTGGCGAATGCCCGGCGGCTGATGCACGCACGAGCCCGCTTCCAGCCGCACGATGCCCTGGCCTTCATACTGAAACTCGATCCAGCCTTTCAGGATGTAGACCAGCTGAAACGTGGTGCGGTGCAAGTGCGGCTGACTCGAAAATTCCTTGCCTGCCGCCGCCCGAATCACATGCGCATCAACGCGCCCGTCGGTAGCCGTTTTGATGCCCAGATCGCGGTATTCGTAGAACGAACGCAGGCCACGTTCAAAGGCGGCGTCTTTGGCGTGGGTGGCGATGAAGGTGGGGGTGGTCATGGTGTTCCTTTTTTGAGTGAACCTGATTCTGACCTGATGTCATGCAGCCAGTCGCACGCGCTGTTTTTCTAGTCCAGACTGGCTACAGACCATAGTTATTCGACACGCACTGGCACCGCAGCGGTCTCTGCAAGCGTCTTGCCCGGATTGACGTTGTCCACCAGATCAAGCTTCATCGCATAGTTGCCGCTGGGTGGCGAAAGCCAGACTTCGGTCTGGCCGTTGACCAGATTCATTTCGGCCGGCTTGCCGCCTTTTTCAGGCGTCAGCGTCAGGCGGAAGTAGCCGGTGTCTTTTTCTTTCTGACTCAAGTGGGCGACGTTGAACCCCGAGGCCTGGAACTGCACGCGAAACGGGCCTTTGAGCGGCGCATTGGCCTCGATGTTGGGCATGCTGATGCCTTTCATGACCAGACTTTTTGGATCGATGTCCTTGTTCTTGCGCGTCACGGTGATTTTCAGGGGCTTGCTGTAGACAAAATGCGGCAGGTGTTTGTCGTCGGCCAGCAGCAGCCGCAGGTTGTAGGTGCCAGGCTCCAGCGTCAGTACGGTTTCCATCTGCCCTTTGCCGAAGTGGATGTACTGATCGTTGAAGGGCAGTGCCATTTTGAAGTCGAGCGGCAGTTCGCGGTTCACCAGCAAATGGTGATGACCGCTTTTCCCGTCAACCGGTTTGCTGATGGGCGCCAGACCCCAACCGCCGGACAGCCCAAAGGTGGCGCGAAACGGGGTTTCGATTTTTGCGTCGTCCTTCAGGTTGGTGAAATAGGCCTCCGCCGTCAGCCGGGGCAGGGCGGCCTGCCAGGGGTGCAGCAAGGTCGGCGAGGCTGCCAGCCGGTCCGGCCCCGCCGGTGACTGCGCCTGACAAAGGCTTGAGAAAAACGTTGCAAAAATTGCGCTGGTCAGTGCCAGACAAAGTGTCCGATAGTTCCGCATGGCCTCATGGCTCCTTGAAAGTTCGTGACGGTCGATCAAGATGGACAAACCGCGTTTTGATCGGTGATTGAGCGTGTCTGCAAACGATGACTACGGTCAAAATCTGTAATAAATTGTGCGGCCCGATTCTATTGAGTAATTGAGACTGACGTTGAAAAGGGGAATATTGAGCAGCATCTCAGGATCACACTGGTTAACGACCTTCTTGAATGCTATTAATTAAATAGCTGCTTTTGCATATATTGCTTGGGCTTGGAGGGTATTTGATCAATAGTTGCGGGCTACTGATCGCCTGCGGCCTGACCACCGGCCTCATTTCTCGGCTCACGCCCAGGGCCAGCCAGTCTGGGGTATCGTGGTTTTCTTTTGATTGCAGCAGTCACATCGTTTTTAGGGATCACACCATGAATTCAATCCAGCGCAGAGCCGCTATTTTTCTGGCCGGTACCGTGGCCGTCGGCTGCGTGCTGGCGCAGGCGACTGCACCCGTCCGCGTCGGCTCCAAAATTGACACCGAGGGCAAACTGCTGGGCAACATGATCGTGCTGGTGCTGGAAGCCAATGGCATCAAGACGGAAAACAAGGCGTCGCTGGGCACGACCAAGGTGGTACGCGGTGCGATTACGGCCGGTGAGATCGATATTTATCCGGAATACACGGGCAATGGATCGTTCATGTTTTCGGAAGAATCCAGCCCGGTGTGGAAGAACGCGAAGGCGGGCTATGAGCGCGTCAAGACGCTGGACTACGAGAAGAACAAAATCGTCTGGCTGGAGCCCGCGCCGGCCAACAACACCTGGGCGATTGCCGTGCGCAAGGACGTAGCCACGGCCAACAAGCTGAAGACGCTAGCCGACATGGGCAAATGGATCAGCGGCGGCGGGCAGTTCAAGCTGGCGGCTTCGGCTGAATTTGCCGAGCGCTCCGACGCGCTGCCGGCGTTTCAGAAAGCCTATGGTTTTACGCTGAAGCCCGAGCAGCTGCTGACACTGGCCGGTGGTGACACGGCAACCACGATTCGCGCTGCGGCCGAAAAAACGTCGGGCGTGAATGCTGCGATGGCTTACGGCACCGACGGACCGCTGGCGGCATTGGGCCTGGTGATCATGGAAGACACGAAGGGCGTGCAGGCTATCTTTGCACCCGCGCCCATCATTCGCGAAGACGCGCTGAAGAAAAATCCGAAGATCAGGGACGTGCTGGCGCCGGTGTTCAAGACGCTTGACGGCCCGACGCTACAAAGCCTGAACGCGAAGATTCAGCTTGAGGGGCAGGACGCGAAAAAAGTCGCTGGTGATTTTTTGAAGTCCAAGGGCTTGCTGAAATAAATCTTTGCTGCGGCATTTTCCAAAAGACGTGTGAATCACGCGCTACCGACGCATCTGGGAGCCGCTGGCCTTCCGGCTGAAAACAGGCCTGCGCGCTGGAACCCGGTGATGGGTGCGCTGTCGGTTCTGGTCGCTTCGGCGCTGGCGTGGTTGCCGTTCGTGAAGGTCGCACCGAACCGCCTGCTGTCGGGTGAGCCGGCGTCTTTCCTCTCCGTGCTACAGGGCCCCGTGTGGCTGCTGGCGGT
>JANPFZ010000030.1:0-20722 GCA_031423655.1 Polaromonas sp. | reverse complement strand
GCCGCCGCACTCAGCTTGTGTACCGCCGTGACAGCGCAGACCCGTTGGGATCTTCCGGTCGCTTACCCGGCCACCAACTTCCACACCGAAAACATCACCCAGTTTGCCAAAGACGTGGATGCGGCCACGGGCGGCAAACTGAAAATCACCGTACACGCGAATGCGTCACTCTTCAAGGCGCCCGAGATCAAGCGCGCAGTGCAAAGCGGGCAAGCCCCCATCGGTGAGATTTTGCTGGCTAACTTCGCCAATGAAAATCCGATTTACGCACTCGACGGTGTCCCCTTCCTGGCCAGCAGCTACCCGGACGCCCAGCGCCTCTACGATGCGTCGAAGCCTGCCATGGAAAAGCTGCTGGCAGCGCAAGGCATGAAGCTGTTGTTTTCGGTGCCGTGGGCACCACAGGGTATTTACAGCAAGCGCGAAATAAATTCGGTCGGCGACTTGCGCGGCATCAAATGGCGCGCTTACAGCCCGGCTACGGCGAAGATTGCCGAGCTGATTGGCGCGCAGCCGGTGCAGATTCAGCAAGCCGAACTCAGTGCCGCGCTGGCAACCGGTGTGGTCGAAAGCTATATGAGTTCGGGCTCGACCGGCTTCGACACCAAGACCTACGAACACATCAAAAACTTCTACGACACCCAGGCCTGGATTCCAAAAAACGCAGTGCTGGTGAACATGAAAAGTTTCAATGCGCTTGATGCCGCCACGCAGGCTGCTGTGCTGAAGACGGCTACTGAAGCGGAGGCGCGCGGTTGGCGCGTTGCGCAGGAAAAGAACGTGGAATACAAACGCCTGCTGACCGAGCGCGGCATGAAGATTCACAAACCGTCAGACAAACTCAACACCGACATGCGCCAGGTCGGCGCCATCATGCAGGCCGACTGGCTGAAGGCCGCCGGCAGCGACGGCGCGGCGATAGTCGATGCCTACAAGGCGAAAAAATAAGTCACCGCATGAGTGCGGTCATTGCCATCTGTATCGGTGCCTGCGTCGGCGCCCTTGCGCGCTGGCAGCTGGGGCTGTGGCTCAGCGCGGGCGGCCTGATTCCGTGGGGCACGCTGGCTGCGAATCTGATCGGTGGCTACCTGGTCGGCGTATGCGTGGCCACGTTTCAGGCAATGCCGCAGATCGACGTGGTCTGGCGCTTGCTGCTGGTCACCGGCTTTCTGGGCGCACTCACCACGTTCTCGACGTTTTCAGCGGAAGTGGTCGGGCTGCTGCAACAGGACCGGTACGCGCTCGCCTTGGGAACCGCTTCGCTGCACCTGTTTGGATCGTTACTGCTGACGCTGGCCGGAATCAAGACCGCTATGTTTTTTATAGCTGCTTACGCACGTTGAATAGGGGCTAAAAGCCGTTTTTATTATGACTATAGTGAATCATGCGTGGGAAGAACCCTGGGTTCAACCGCAACCAGTGCTGCAGGACTTCTGCAACACTTCATCTCGGTTTCCTCACGTTTTTCGCGCGCCTTTTTTCCGGAGTGCATCGAACAGAAACCATACAAACTGACTATTGGTAACCACGTAACGCGCAAATAGCCGGCGCGGTTCCTGGACCAGCCGGAACAGCCATTCCATACCAACACGCTGAACCCAGCGCGGCGCCCGCAGCCGCTGCCCGGCCAGCACTTCGAAGCTCCCGCCGACGGGGATAGCCAGACCGACATTCAGACGGTCCCAGTGATCTTCCAGAAAATATTCCTGAAGCGGAACGCCCATACCGACAAACAAAATGTCCGCGCCGCTCGCATTGATCAGCGCCACGCGCGCTGCGGACTCGTCTCCGCGAAAGTAGCCATCGGCAAAGTCGATCTGCAGGTTATGGTGCCTGGCGCGAAGCCTGCTTGCCAGCGTCTCGACAGTGGCGTGTTTTGATCCCAGCAGAAAAACCCGCCTGCCGTCGGCCGCAGCGCGCTGGCAAAGGGCATCAACCAAATCCACGCCGGTCACTCTCTCGGGCAGACCCTGACCCAGCCAACGCGAGCACCAGACCAGTGGCTGCCCGTCGGCCACCACCAGCGCAGCATGATCGACAAACTGCTGCAGACGCTTGTTGGAACGCATCATCATCAAAATGGATACGTTGACGGTGGCCAGCCAGCCACGTTGCCGGGCATCAAGCATCTGAAACGCCGTATCCGCTGTCTGCGTCAGCGTCAGCGGGTCGAAGGTCGCATTGAGAATCTGCGCTCTTTTCATTGGTCCCACCGGCTGCGAAAAACCATCGCATCGATAAAAAACTTGGTTGCCCAGTTGGGGTAACTGAACGGCGCATAGCCGCCCCAAAGCGGAAACGAGCCAGCAATGGCTCCACGCACATTCGGGTTCTGAATATGAATATCCTGGCAGGCCATGACGTAATTGGTGGCTTTGGTCACAGCGTTTTGGTATCGCTCATCACCGGTCATGTCAAACAGCTTGGCCCAGACAATCGAGAACTGGCAGTTTCCAGTCAGACAGCAGTACCGCGCTGACGACGCGCCATCGATGCTGATTTGACCGGCAAGAAAACCGTCGGCGCGCAGTTGTTCCATGGCCGCATCGGCGCAGCGTTTTGCTGCATCCAGGTAGCGCATGTCGTCCAGCAATAAGCCGGATTCCAGCAGCCCCCGGGTGGCATATGCAATGGTGTGGGTGAACGGGTCTACCCCGCGCTCAAACGAGCATTCCCGGAAAAATCCGCTGGCGTGCTGCTCGGAAAGCGCCCAATCCAGATTGGCCCGCGCCACCCGCACCCAGTCATCCGACGGATCGATCTGATTGAGCCGCAACAAAGCCCAGGCGGTGCGCGTGTTGTACACATGCGGCACGCCCAGGTGCTCATTGCGCGTCCAGCAGCCGTTCTGATCAGCGATAGTCACCAGCCACTGCGCAGCCCGCTGCGCGCCCTGCAAAAAATCGGCTTCACCGGTTTCCTCGGCGGCGCGAACCAGCCCGAACAGCACTTGTCCGGTGTCAAACACAATGCCATCATTGCCGTAGCGCGGGTTGGAAAACGAACCGTCTGAATTTTGAACACTCAGCAGCCAGCGGCAAATCCGCTGCGCGCGCTCCCGGTAGTCAGCATCATCTCGCTGGCGCGCCAGCTCGAAAAAAGTGGTGGCGATGTAGCCCGACGTTTCACGGTAAGACGGGCGCCAGCCACCGCGAACGGAATACCCGTAGCTCACGCCGTCGTCATCGTTTTGATCATGCGCGCGCTTTAACCAGTCTTCGGCGGCCTGAAGGTGAACGGCCGGATCGCCGCGCTGGGCAGACGCACCCAAAGCCTCCTTGGCGACCAGCCCGGAAAATGTGCCTAGAGCCGAAAGAAGTGCTACCGCTGCCATGAAGTCCTTTCAGTCGTTTTTAAAAATAGCATGTCAGGCCAGTGCCTTGCAGACGATGTCGCAGATCTTGTGCGCCGCGTCGCCATTGCCGTAAGGCAGCGCGCCACGGGCCATTTGCGCGTAGTGCGTTTTGTCCAGCAACAACCGGCGTGCTTGGCCGACGATGGATTCGCGCGCCGTACCCACGATCTTCGCCACCCCGAGTTCAACAATCTCCGGACGCTCGGTGACCTCGCGAAGAATGAGCACCGGCCGGCACAGCGCCGCTGCCTCTTCCTGAATGCCGCCCGAGTCAGTCAGGATGAAGAAGGACTGCAGCATGGCCGCGACCAGTTCCGGGTAGTCGAGCGGTGGTGACAGCGTGATTTGCGGGTGATGGCCCAGATGCTGCCTGAGCACCTCACAGACGTTCGGATTCGGGTGTACCGGGCACAGAAAGCGCAGATGGGGAAACTCTTTGCAGATGGCTAGCACCGCGCTGCAGATATCGA
Source organism: Polaromonas sp. (assembly GCA_031423655.1). Lineage (GTDB taxonomy): Bacteria > Pseudomonadota > Gammaproteobacteria > Burkholderiales > Burkholderiaceae_C > Polaromonas. The sequence goes on along the minus strand of JANPFZ010000030.1, from coordinate 16,897 downwards.
TCAGTGGTTGCCCGAAGTTCTCACGCCGGTGTGCGGTCAAAAGAATCTGCTTCTGGTCAGAATGCGGAGATTGCGCAGGCAAGCGCGCTTCGGTGAAACGCAGCGCATCGATAACCGTGTTGCCCGTGACGTGTGCAGCGGACGCGGCAACCCGTTCGGCGATCAAATGGTTACGCGCCTCAGCGGTTGGACAGAAATGCAGCTGCGCAATCTGCCCGACTGTGGTTCTATTGAATTCTTCCGGAAACGGGTTGCGGGTGTCGAACGTCCTGAGCCCCGCCTCAACGTGCGCAAAGGGAATATTCAGGTAAAAGCAGGTCAATGCCGCGCACAGCACCGTGGTCGTGTCGCCCTGCGCAATGACCAGTGCCGGACGCTGCGCCTTGAACGTGCGTTCCATCTCCGGCATCAAGCGCCCGGTCAGTTCTGCGAGCGACTGCCCATGGCTCATCACGTGCAGATCAGTGTCAACCGTCAGTTCAAACCAATCAATCAGCGGGCGCAACAATTCGCGGTGCTGTCCCGAACTCAAGACCTGAACATCCAGCGCCGGCACCGCCTGCAAAGAACGAATGACGGGCGCCATTTTGATGATTTCGGGTCGGGTTCCAACGATACAAAGAATTTTTGGTTTCAAGAACAGCGCTCCATGGCTTTTATAGGTATTGAGTACTCGACAAAGCTTTTTATCTTGAAAGGCTTCGCTTGCGAAACGTGAAGCCTTTAGGCGTAGCACTGAAGCTTATTTGACGTGTCTGAAACAACTTGTCAGTGGATTTGCCGAATGGCTGTAGTCTGTCTTTGCGGTGACGGAGAGTCGCTCTGTTTTTTATAGCTGCTTGCCCAAGTAATACTTGGGCTAGGGGCCTTTTTCACCTATAGGATTGCGCTAAGACATCAGGCAGGCACCGGGCCCTTCAGCTCAGCCGGGTAGCGCAGCCGGGTAGATCGGCACGTTACGATGGCTGACCACGCCTCGCGCCAAAGCCCAACGGAGCTACTTCGTCAACCCATGAAAAATCTTTTTCCTATTGCTTTAGTCGCGGCAACGCTCATCGCCAGTTCGGTAGCCTGCGCGCGGACTCAAGCGCCAGCCAGGGCGAATCTTGCCAGCGCCGAGGTTATTGCCGTTTATCCCAAGGAAAAACGGGTTTTGCTAAAACATGGCCCGATTGAGAACCTGGGCATGTCAGACATGACGATGGAATTTGGCGTGGCGAATCCGGGCCTGCTGGCCTCTTTCAAACGCGGGAAAAAGGTCATGTTTTCGGCCATCAGGGTGAAGGACGACTACGTCGTCACGCACGTCGAGGCGGCCCGGCGATAGAGCATCAAAGCGTTTGATCACGGCGGCCGCGCGCGCGGCTGGCCGTCTGCGTGACACGGTAACATCCGCCGCACGCGCACCATGGCACGCCGTCCATTGCTCAAAATTAACATCTCGACAAGAGGCCGATGACCACGACCGAAATCTACCTGATCGCGATGGCGATCATCTTTACGGTTCCCTATCTGATCTGGCGCGTTGGCAAGACCGACTATTACGCGCCGCTGGTAGTGGTGCAGATCCTGGCGGGCATTTTGCTCGGGCCGGGCGTGCTGGGGCAGCTTTATCCTGACTATTACGCCTTTGTCTTCAGTGCGCCGGTGGTGCAGTCGCTCAACGGCGTAGCCTGGTGGGCGGTGATGATTTTTGTCTGGATCGCGGGCATCGAACTTGACCTGAAAAAAGCCTGGCTGCATCGGCAGGAAAGCAGCATCACGGCCGGACTGGCGCTGGGCGTGCCCTTGCTGTTTGGTGCTGCCGCGGCCATCGGCATGTTGACCATAGACGGCTGGAGGGGCACGCAGGGCGGGCGCTGGCAGTTCGTGATGGGTGTCGGCATGGCTTGCGCCGTCACCGCGTTGCCGATTCTGATTTTGCTGATGGAAAAGCTGGCTATCTTGCGGCAGCCGATTGGCCAGCGCATCTTGCGCTACGCCAGTCTGGACGACATTGCGATCTGGGGCGTGCTGGCACTGATCCTGATGGACTGGGAACGCGTCGGCAGGCAGCTGGCATTTCTCGTGGCTTTCATCGTGCTGGGCTATACCTTCAGAAAACTCATGCTGCGGCTTCCCGCGCGCGACCGCTGGTACGTCAGCCTGATCTGGCTGATTGTGTGCAGTCTGGGCGCCGACTGGTCGGGCCTGCACTTCATGGTCGGCGCGTTTCTGGCCGGCGCCATCATGGACAGCGACTGGTTCAAGCAGGAACACATGGACCTGCTGAGGCACCATGTGTTGCTGGTGTTGATGCCGGTTTTTTTCCTGAGTACTGGCCTCAGAACGAGCTGGTCGGTCGGCGGGCAAGCAGTGCTTATCGCCGCTGCAGTGCTGCTGGTGGCGTCGGTCGCCGGCAAGCTGGCCGGCGTTCATCTGGCCGGGAAAATCCTCAAGTGGGACAAAGGCGAGAGCAGCATCATCGGCTGGCTGCTGCAGACCAAGGCGCTGATCATGATTATTTTCGCCAACATTCTGCTCGACAAAGCCATCATCACCCCTGCCACCTTTACCGCGCTGCTGCTGATGGCGATTGCCAGCACCATGCTGACAGTGCCCATCGTGACGCCGAAACTTCTGCGAATGAAGCAGCTGATTGTGCGTTCCAGGTAAATTTAGTCGCTATTCAATCCATAGCTGCTTACCCACGAATTTCCTGGGCTAGCGATGTTTTTTATTCAAATACACGGCGATTGCAGCCCCTAAAGCCTCAAGCGGTGGAGCGGCCCACGCTGCACACCGGATCACCCGCGTCGTTTTCTGCCACCGCCCGCTCGTTCTTGGCCTGGCCGACCTCCATGTCGCGCGGCAGGGCGACGCCGTTTTTCACGGCCAGCACTTCGGCCATCACGCTCACCGCAATTTCGGGCGGGGTTTTACTGCCGATATAAATGCCGATAGGCCCGCGCAGACGCGCCAGCCCGGCCTCATTGATGTTGAAATGATCGGCCATGCGCTGGTGCCGTGCCTCGTTGTTACGCCGCGAGCCAATGGCGCCAACGTAAAAAGCATCGGTCGCCAGGGCTTCCATCAAGGCCAGATCATCGAGCTTGGGGTCATGCGTCAAGGCAATCACGCAACTGCGCCGGTCGGGTTTGAAAGCGATGACGACGTCATCGGGCATGTCGCTGAGCACCTTCGCGCCCGGCACCGACCATGCGCTGCGGTATTCCTCGCGCGGGTCACACACGGTGACCGCAAACCCGCTGAACAGCGCCATCGTGGCCAGGTACTCGGTCAGCTGCCCGGCGCCTATCAGCAGCATGCGGTATTCGGGGCCAAAGGTGTTGACAAGCTCCAGGCTGGAGACGCTGAGCTCTGCCGGGCTGCTGGCGGGCAGGAGTGTCACGCGCCCGTCGCCCAGTTGCACGGTTCGCTGCATCAGTTGACCGGCTTCCAGTGACTCAACCAGCTGCGCCAAAGTGGCTGCATCGGGGTCATATTCCAGCAGCAGTTCGAGCGTGCCGCCGCAGGGCAGGCCAAAGCGATGCGCTTCATCGGCCGTGACGCCGTACTTGACGAACGCGGGTGGTCCCGACGGAATTTTCTTGCTGGTCTCGCCGGCTGTGTGCAGCGAGGCGTAGGCTTGCGTGTGCTGATAAATCAGGTCATCTTCAATGCAGCCGCCCGACACCGACCCCACCACAGCGCCGTCTTCACACAGCGCCATAATGGAGCCGACCGGCCGCGGCGACGAGCCCCAGGTGCGGACCACCGTAGCGAGCAGGGCGCGCTTGCTGGCGGTGCGCCAGTCACGCAGCGTACGCAAGACCATCACATCGAGGTTTTCCATGCTTTCCTTGAGAATCTTCGTTGGGTTTATCTAACGTCAAAAAGGCTACCGTCCGGAAAACCGGAGTCGGGACAAGGCCTTGAGATGCCCCGTGGCGAAATAGTCGGCGCTCCAGCTGTCATCAGTCGCGAGCGGGCGTACTTTTTTAAGTTTAAGCAGTTTGGCGTAATAGCGAAATCGATAGTGCTCGTAAAACCGCAATATCTCCAGACCGTAGCGGTCTGCCAGGTCTCTGTCGCCGCGAATGATCAGGTAGTTCTCGTCATTGCCGCTGCTGGCCGCAGCGCTCAAGTTGTGACTTCCGCTGATGATGACTGGCGCATCGGTAGTGAAGTTGGCAACGATGGCTTTCAGGTGAACCAGCATGTGTCCGCGTTGACCCTTCAGCCCTTCCTTGACCCAACCTTCAAGGCCACTTGTCAGCAAGGCGGTCGCAGTGAACTCGGCCGAACGGTCTGCATGAAAGCCGGTAATGCGGCTCTTGGTGTTCTGAATTCCGTAGCGCAAAACATCGTCATGCGCAGATCCGAGCAAAGCATCGAGAATCGGCTCGGGCAACATGAACGCCGTAGCAAATAAAAGATCCTTGTCTGCCCCCCGAATCACATTAATGAACTCGGCGAGATCGCCGCCACCAGAGCGTGGCGAGAAGCCGGCAAACAGCGCTTTGCCAGGGTCCATGGGATTGTTCTGGGTGATCCACTTGCGGGTGGCCCCTACATCTTCGGCATCGTTCCATATCAGGTCGAACAGCGCCAGATAACTGGCGGCGACGGCCTTGTCAGCGGCAATGTGAACGACGTTGGCCTGGCGGTAGATCGCGTTTTCGGTGAAATTGGTGCTGCCGCACATTACCGCCTGGGGAACAGGCTCCCCTGCTGTACTGACCCTGCTTAAAACGATGAACTTGTCATGAAAAATCTTTGCAGTTACGCGGGCTTTCTTGCGAGAAACCGGAATCTTTTTCAGGCTGGCCATGTTCTCTAAAGTTTGCGTGTCGCCTGCTTTTGCGTGGAAGAGCACGCGGACCGCTACGCCTCTTTCGTGGGCAGCATTTACCGCATCAATGATCGCCGTCAGCTCATACTCGTAAATGGCTATGTCAAGCGCCCATCTGTCGTCCCTGGCGCGCTCGATGAAGGCGAGGATTTGGTCGAGCAGCCCGTGCTGCAACCACTGACGGGGTTCGTCGGGCCATTCTTCAATGGGAAGATCACGCTTCTCGCCCAGCAGCTGGTTCAGTTCCGGGAACCTTCGCTCGAAGCCCTGACTTGCCGCAACCGCACGATTGAAGACGACCCGGTGATCCGTGGGTTGTCCGTCATCCGTGCTCACTGTGACTTCGAGCGACTCGCCGAGTTCAGGTGCTTCGGCCGTCCCATAGGCAAGATGCACCCGGTACTTGCAGGTCGTGTTCGGCTTGATGCTGTAGTCGGCCCACCGAAACTTTTGTATCGGTGCCCTGTTGCTGGGCGTGGCATTCCACTTGGGCAGCGTATGCGGACGACCCGGAAACGTCAGGCTGTTCAGCAACCAATTCCGCTTGCGCGTGCCTTCCTTCTGTTCGATGGCGAAACCGAGCAAGCCCTGCCGCCGCGACTCTGCCACGTCCATGGCCAGCAGCACACCACTGGTGCCTGCATAGGCCTTGACACGGAAGTCATCTTGAGAATTGGTTGTGAGCTTTCGCATCGGGTTTCTCCAGAAAAAAACGTGGCCTGCAGCAAGCTATTTCTGCGTTGGGCTTTGCGCGGGCGTTTGCTCCATCCGCGCAAAGTTGATGACCTTCTTCCGATAAACCTCTAGACTTTTGGCCCGGCAGGTCGCCGCGCCATGCCGCGCTGCGGGTCATAGCCCCATAACGCAATGCCGAAAAACACCAGTGCGCAAGCTGCGGTCACGCCCAGGCTCAACCACTGCACCTGACCATACAGCGCAAAGCGCATGGCCTCGACGGCATGCGTGAAAGGGTTGTAGCTGGCAAGTGTGTGAATCACCCGCGCGCCCGATTCTTCCAGCTTCCATAGCGGGTAGAGCGCGGTGCTGATGAAAAACATCGGGAAGATTACGAAGTTCATCGTGCCGGCAAAGTTTTCAAGCTGCTTGACGTACACCGACAGCACCAGCCCCAACGCGGCCAGCATCACGGCGTCCAACAAAAACACCGGCAGCGCCAGCAGCACATGCGCGGGGGCCAGGTCAATACCGAAGAACCAGCTCACCGCGACAAACGCCAGCATCTGCAAAAAAGACAGCATGGCACCGGCGGCAAGTTTGGACGCGAGTATCCAGGCGCGCGGTAGCGGCGCGGTCAGCAGCAGCCGCATGACCCCCATCTCGCGGTCATAGACCATCGCCAGCGAGCTTTGCATGCCGTTGAAAAGCGCGATCATGCCGAGCAAGCCGGGGGCGATATAGACCTTGTATTCAATGTAGGTTTCATACGGCGGCGCAATCGCTACGCCGAACACATTTTGAAATCCGGCAGCAAAAACCAACAACCACAACAGCGGCCGCACCAGCGCTGAAAACAGCCGACCCGGCTGGCGCACGAAGGTGCGGGTTTCGCGACCGACCACCGCGTTCATTGCAAGCAGCGCGTGGCGCAGCTTCATGGCGCTTTGCAACCGGTGTCGGCTGCATCAAAGCCGAGTGTGTCGAGCACGGTTTTCGGATGCAAAAAGCCTTCGATTGGCGCCACTTCGGCGATGCCGTTGCCATGGGCCAGCATCAGGGGTTGACGCAACTGCCCGTCCCAAGCCCGAAAACTCAGTGCCTGGCCTTTGTAGCCATCGACAGTGATGCCGCCCTGTTTAAGCGCCTTGAGTTGCACCGCCAGACTCGCTTTGGCGTCCTGGCTCACGACCTCGGCGATGGCGCGGGCGGCCAGCCACACGGCCCAGTCATAGCTGCCCATGAAACGGCTGGTGCGTTTGAAAAAGCGCCGATTGAGCTGCGGCGCGCCGTGGCGCTCGTACCAGGGGCTCCAGGCTTGCGCCGTCAGGCCATTGCTGCCTACCACCGGCCTGGGCAACACCGTGCGGTAGGGAAGGTCACGCGCAAATTCTCCGGCCGAATCAAGTACCACGACCGTGTCGTAGTCAATGCTCGCCGTCAACAGCCGTGCGTTGCCCAGCTCGCGCTCGCGCGGGTCGCTTGAAAGCTTGAAAGGCCGCTGCGCCACCGGTTTGATGCCAAAGCGTTTGGCGCTGCGCGTGAAAGCTTCAACCAGCAACTTGTCTTGCGCCAAAGGGCCGGTCAGCAGCAGTGGCCGGGTCCACTTGCGGGCCACCAATATCTGCGCCAGTGCGTCGGCCTGCATCGCGTGGCTCGGCAGCGTGTGCAGCAAGTGGGGCGCGCACTGTGAAGCGCGCAACGCGTCGTCGGGCGCTGCGGCATTGATGAGCAGCACGTCTTTGCCGCGCGCCGCCGCAGTCACCTGGACCACGGCTGCCGCTGGCAACTCAAGCACGACATGCCGCACGCCTTGCTTGATCAGACTGGCCAGCGCGGCCTGCAAACCAGCGCCGTCGTCAGGAGCCTCAACAACTACCACGCGGCCCTTGTCAAAGCCCGCACCCTGCAGTGCAAAGCTGGCGTCTTCCAGCGCAAGTTGCGCGGCGGCGGTTGCGCGGCCCGAAGGGGCGTCGGGGTAGGCTTTCTCCAGGGCCTGCGGGCTATAGCGTTCGTCCGTCGACAAGGTTAGCAAACCCATCGAAAAGTCAGCCGCCGCTGCGTCCGCGCTGGCAAGCACCAGGCAAAGCGCTGCCAGCAGCCGCGTCCGACGCACAAACAATAACTTCATGCCCCCGCCTTAATCATCAATCACCACGCCATAGGGCACGCGCCCGGCCTTGAGTGTTTTAACGGCTTTGAATTTGGCGGTGTCAACGATGGTCATGTCATCAGACAGCCCGTTAAGCACATACAGCGTCTGCCCGTTGCGCGACAGGCCCAAGCCCCAGGCACGTTTGCCCACCAGCACGTAGTCGCGCACCTTTTTTGTCTCCACATCGACGGCCGCGACATGATTGGCCTTGCCCAGGCCGACATAGGCCGTTTTGCCATCCGGTGACAGCGCCATGCCCACCGGCGTGATGTCTTCGGCGCGCATTCCGGGCGGCTTGAAGTCAATCTTGCCCTGCACGCTGTGGTCGCTGGTGCGAATGATGCTGACGCTGGCTCCCAGCTCACTACTCACCCACAGCTCACCCGACCCGGTCAGCAGAAAACGCCGGGGGCGCTTTCCGACCTGGATATTTTTAATCACCTTGCGCGTGGCGACGTCAATCACATGCACCAAACTGGCGACCTCGGAAGCGACATAGACGAGCTTGCCGTCAGCGCTGACCTTGACGCCTTCGGGCTCACCGCCGACCTTGACCTCGAAGGCCTTCTTTTTCGTCACCAGGTCATAGGCGGTGAGTAGCGCGTCTTCCTCATTCGACGCGTACAGCATGCGGCCGTCGGGGCTCAGGTCGAAAGTCTCAGGGTCTTCGCCAACGTCGATCTTCTCGACGATTTTTCGGCTGGCGACATCCATCACGACAATTTTGTGGTCGTCGCTGCAGGCCACCATCAGCCGCAGGCGGTCAGGCGTGAACTGCATGTGGCGTGGCCGTTTGCACAAGGGAATGGACCCGGTCACTTCAGCCTTCGCACCATCCACCACGACCAGGCCGTTGTCTTTTTCGGAAGAGATGAACAGCTGGCCGGTGTCTTTCGCGGTAGCCAGCGGCCCCAACAAAACACTCAGGACCAGCAGCGCCAGCGCGGCTGCAGCGCGATGCGACCGGGTTGCAGTCAATGGCGCTTTCGCACCGGAGTTCGGTCGTGTCATGCGTTCGTTCCTTCAGTGATAACCGGGCGCGAGCGTGCGCCGGTGAGTTGCAAAAAGGCGGCCTCCAGCCCTGTCTGATTTTGTTCATTGCACAGCCGTTCGGCTGAGCCGTCAAAGCGCACCTGGCCCTTGTCAAGCACCACGATGCGGTGCGCCCGCTCGGCCTCGGACACGAGATGCGTGGCCCACAGCACGCCGAGGCTGCGGGTGGTGACAAGATTGAGCACCTCGTCGAGCAGCTGCGTGCGCGAGGCTGGGTCCAGCCCCACAGTCGCCTCATCCATCAGCAGCAGACGCGGCTCGTGCAGCAGCGCCCGCAGCAGCTCGACCTTGCGCCGATTGCCGCCAGACAAAGATCGCGTGGCCGTGTCGGCAACATCAGCCAAGCCAAAATGAGTCAGCAGCGTGTTGATGCGCGCCGATGACTCGCGCCTGGGCAAGCCGTGCAGGTCGGCATGGAAACGCAGGTTGGCGCGTACCGATAAATTGAGATCCAGCGCCATCTGCTGAAACACCACACCGAGCTGCGCCAGCGCTGCCACGGGGTTGCGCGCCATGTCGGCACCGAGCACCTCGACTTCACCGCTGTCAGCGACAAACAGGCCGGTCAATATCTGAAATAGCGTCGATTTGCCGGCGCCGTTCGGCCCCAGCAACACCACCAGTTCACCGGGCGTAACGTGCAGCGACACCCCCGACAGCGCATTCACAGAGCCAAAGCTTTTGCTGATCTGGTGGCAAGACAGCGCGCGGCTTGAAACGGTCATCCCGGGCTATTCCGTTTTGGCCGGGTTTGACTGAAACACACCCAAGCCCAGCCGCGCCAGCAGTTGCCGTTCGCGCGCCGAAACCTCCTGGACGTGACGCGCGTAATCGGCCGATCCGAGATAGGCTGGCTCCTGGTCGTATCTGGCGATTTCCTGCAGATGCAGCGGATCGAACATCGCTTGCTTGAATGCGTCATGAAGTTTTTTAACGATCAGTGGATCGAGTCCTGCCGGTGCGCCAATGCCATAAGGCGAGTTGTGCACTCCGTTGGCATAACCCAGCTCCTTGATCGTGGGCACAGTTGGCCAGCGTTTGCTCCGGCTGGCGCTGAAAACCGCCAGCAAGCGCAGCTTGCCGTTATCGACATACGGCGCAAAACCCGTTGAATTAACGCCCGCCATCAAGGTCTGTCCGGCCACGGCCAGCATCTGATCGGCCGTGCCTTTGTAGGGCACATGGATGTAACTCACGCCCTCGGCTGCCATGATTTCTTCCATCGCCAGATGGGCGGTGGTGCCGATGCCGGTGGAGCCCACCGTGAGCCGCTGCGGATTGGCGCGCCCCCAGGCGACGAGGTCGGCCAGCGTTTTAAACGGGCTTTCGGCCGGCACCACGATACCGAAGGTAACGCCCGATATTTGAATCACCGGCACGATGTCGCGCAGAGGGTCCCACGCGACCTTCTGCTGAAACGGAAACCGGTACAGCGTGAGCGGCAACTGACCCAGGGTGTAGCCATCGGGCGTCGCGCCGCGCAGTGCCGGCCCGACAAATGTGCCCGCCGCACCGGGCCGGTTTTCAACCACGATGCTCTGGCCGAGCTGCCTGCCGGCCAGCTCGGCCAGGATGCGCATCGTGACATCGGTGGCCCCGCCAGCTGGCCACGGCACGATCAGCGTGATCGCGCGCGATGGGAAGGCCGACACTGGCTCTGCCGCCAGGGCCCCACTGACACCAGCCGCCCACGCGCACAACGACATCACCAGATGGCGTCGCGGGAGACCGGGGCCGGACATCGGCATGCCTAACGCAGTAACAAAAATGCGGCAATGAGCACGACAGCCGCTCCGACAGCCCAGACCCAAATCGGGATGGCCGTCGTAACCCCCTGACCACCGGGCTGGGTACTGACATCGCCCATCACCATTTTGGCGGCATAGGCCTCCGGGTGCTGGCGCTGCATTTCGTTGTCAAACCGTTTGAAAAAGTCTTCCGCCATCGACTTGGCTGCGCCGTCGATCAGCCGCTGACCAAGCTGGGCGATCTTTCCGCCGACGGATGCGTTTGCGGTGTAAGACAAGTCGCAGCCGTCGGCATTCGGTGTGAGCTTCACGGCGGCGCTTCCCTTGCCAAAACCTGCCGGGCCGCCCTGCCCTTCAAACGACAACTTGTAGCTCTCGGGCGGCATGATGTCCGTCAGCGTGATCTTGCCGCTAAATTTCGCGGACACCGGGCCGATTTTCAAAGACATGCCAATCGCATACTGGTTTTCGCCAGTCGCCTCGACCTTGTCGCAACCCGGTATGCAGGTTTTGAGAACGGCGGGGTCATTTAGCGCAGTCCAGGCTTGCTGTTGGGTAATGGCCAGTTGACGGCTTCCTTGCATATCCATAATGTTTTCCTTTATTTTTTCATCAAAGCCGCCAGGCTGGCAGCCAGGTCTTCAAGCTTGCTTAGATTGTGTACCGCGAGCATGCCATGCGCATGCGCATGCAGCACAGACGCGCCGCGCGCCAGTGGCGCGTAGCCGTCAAACCGCAGCAACGGGTTAAGCCAGAGCAGCCGGCGACTGCGGCGGCGCAGCCAGCCCAACTCCCGCGCCAGTTCGGCCGGCTCTCCGGTATCGAGCCCGTCGGTAATGACAAGCACGATGGTACGCCGACCCACCAGACGGCGCGCATGCAAATGACGCAGGCTGGCCAGCGAATCCCCCAGCTGCGTGCCACCAGCAAAGTCTTCAATCGCAAGGCTGGCATGAGCCAGCATCTCGTCCGTGTCGGCCTGGCGAAAAGCAGGCGTCAGATCAGTCAGGTGCATGCCGAAAGCAAACACGTCGCGGTGCTGGTGCCGCCGCGTAGCCGCATGCAAAAACGCCAGCAGCAAACGAGAATAGCGTTCCATCGAGCCTGATACATCGACCAGCACCAGCAGCGGCAGCGCTTGCTCACGCCGTTGCAGACGGGGCAGCCGCATCAGCTCGCCGCCCGTGCGTGCCGCCTCGTGCATCACGCCCGGCCAGTGCATGCGCGCGCCCGCGTTGGCCGGCCGCGTACGGCGAGAGGCGAAGTGCGGCAACGGCAGTTTGATGTCGCGCGCCAGCCGTTCAACGAGACGATATTCAGTAGCCGACAGCGAAGCGAAATCGGCATGATGCAAGCGCTCGATGTCGCTGGCGGTCATGGCAGCGTCAAATTCGACCTTCTGGTCTTCAGTAGAAGGTTTGGCCTGCTGACCAAACTTTTTTTGCGGCGCCAGCGCCTCACGAACACGCGGCCTGCGCTTGCTGGGCTCGGCCTTGCCTTCAGCGCTGGGAAGCAATTGCGCCAGCAGTTTGTTGGCGACTTTCGGGTCCTGGAAGTAGGCATCGAACAGCTCACGAAAAACCAGGCGATCCTGTTCCCGGCTGATCATCACGGCTTCGAAAGCCGCGCTCAAATCTTCTTTCTCGGCGATCCCAACGGCGAGTGCGGCTTCTTTGGCCAGCCCGATGCGCTGGCTGTCGACCTTGACGCCGGCACGTCGCAGTGCGCGGCCGAAGCCGGCGATGTTGTCGGCGAATTTGCCGGCTCTGGCGTCACCTAGGAGCATAGGCCCCCACGTTCGCTCGCTGCGCGTAGCTCTCTGCCCCCCGAGGGAACGCTGCGCCTGCGGCCCGGCAAAGCCGGTTCCGCGGCCCCTGCTGGCGAAGAAGGAGGTGGCTTTCCTCTCGCGCCTTCACCGCATTGGGGAAAGGTCAAGATAAGGCACAACTCAAACCACCTCGTCCGGCTTGAGCAATTCCACCGCCAGCTCATGCGTCAGCGCTGCCACGTCCTCGCGCTGCTTGAACAAAATTCCGGCGGTGTCGGCGATGACCTCGGGGTCAACCACCAAAGTGTCCAGCGCGACCAGCGCCTTGGCCCACTCGACGCTTTCGGCGATGCCGGGTGCGCGCTGGAACGCGTTGCCGAACGGGGAACGACGCAAACGATCAACAAACTCTGCCACCTGCGCCGTCAGGGCTTCACTCGCCCCGGGCACCTGCGCCCGCACACTCGCCAGTTCACGGTCGCGATCAGGATAGTCGAGCCAGTGGTACAGACAGCGCCGCTTCACCGCATCGTTGAGCTCGCGTGTCCGGTTGCTGGTAAGAATGGTGACCGGTGTGATCTCGGCACGCACCGTGCCGATTTCCGGAATGCTGACCTGGTATTCGCCCAGGTATTCGAGCAGGAAGGCCTCGAACGGCTCGTCGGCTCGGTCCACCTCGTCGATCAGCAGCACCGCGCCCGGCGCCGGCGTTTGCAGCGCTTGCAATAGTGGCCGACGAATCAGGTAGCGGTCTTGATAAACCTCCTGCTCCACATCGGCAGCCTGGCCATGCCCTTCCATTGCCCGCATGTGAAGCAATTGCGCGGCGTAGTTCCATTCGTACAGCGCCTCGCGTTGCTCCAGGCCGTCATAGCATTGCAGACGGATCAATTGCCGTTGCAGCGCCACCGAAAGCGCTTTGGCCAGCTCGGTTTTTCCGACGCCGGGTTCGCCCTCAAGCAGCAGTGGCCGCTGCAGTTTGAGGGCGAGAAAAACGGCGGTGGCGAGCCGGCGGTCAGCGAAATAGCCAGCGTCTTGCAGCGCCGCCGTCAACGCGTCGATGCTTGTAAAAAGTGTCATGGATAGATCTCTGAGTTGCTATTTTTTTAATAGCTGCTCGCGCACGTAATACTTGGGCTACAGGCCAGAAAGGCTTGAAAAATAGACCAAAACAGCGGCTTCGGACAACATCTGTGCTGCCGAAGCCATCCTGTCACCCAAGCGCTTTGGTCACGCCACGCTGTGTCTGCACGCTGATCAGGTTGGCGCGATACGCCGCTGTCGCATGAATGTCGCTGTTCAGGTCGGTAGCGTCGATCTTCACCGCCGCAGCCGCTGCCGGGGTGAAGCTCTTGCTTAGCGCGTCTTCCAGCCCTTTGTGGCGGAACACACCGCTTGAAGAAGCACCTGTCACCGCCACTCGCACGCCTGCGTCAAATTGCGCAATAAACACGCCGACCATCGCAAAGCGAGAGGCCTGCTGCTTGAACTTCATGTAGGCCGCGCACTTCGGAATGGGAAAGCTGATCGCGGTGATCAGCTCGCCATCGTTCAGCGCCGTGGTGAACATGCCGAGGAAAAAATCTTCGGCTGCGATTTTGCGGGTCGTCGTGTGAATGGTCGCGCCGAGCGCCAGCACGGCGCATGGGTAGCACGCCGAAGGGTCGTTATTGGCAACCGATCCGCCCAACGTGCCCATGGCGCGCACCTGCCGGTCGCCGATGTTGGCGGCCATATCGGCCAGTGCCGGAATGGCCGCTTTCAGCTCGGCGTGAATGGCAACATCGGCATGACGGGTCATGGCGCCGATGACAAATGAGTTGCCGTCGCGTTTGATGCCTACCAGCTCCTTGATGCCGCCGAGGTCAGCGAGCTGCTCGGGGCTGGACAGGCGCAGCTTCATCGACGCCAGCAGCGTCTGCCCACCGGCCAGCGGTTTGGCGCCGCCAGCCGCCAGTTTTGCGGCGTCGGCAGTGGTTGTGGGTCGCTCTAATGTGAATGCATACATGTTTTTTTCTCCTTGGCCAAAATCAAAATTGACTGATGTTTTTTAATGCCTGGCCGATTGAATGGCTTCCCAGACGCGTCCGGGTGAAGCGGGCATGTCGAAGTCCACCACGCCCAGCGGCTTCAGGGCGTCCAGCACCGCATTGATGACCGCCGGTGGCGAGCCGATGGCCCCCGCTTCGCCGCAACCCTTGGCCCCCAACGGGTTATGACTGCACGGCGTACACAGCGTGTCCAGCGTGAAGCTGGGCATGTCGTCGGAGCGCGGCAGTGCGTAGTCCATCAGCGAACCGGTAAGCAACTGGCCAGACTCCGGGTCATACACACAGTTCTCCATCAACGCCTGGCCGATGCCCTGCACCAGACCGCCATGCACCTGGCCTTCGACAATCATCGGGTTGATGATGTTGCCAAAGTCATCGACAGCGGTGAAGCGGTCAACGCGCACCGAGCCAGTGGCAGGATCCACTTCGACTTCACAGATGTAGGTGCCTGCCGGGAAGGTGAAGTTGGTCGGGTCGTAAAACGCCGTTTCATTCAGGCCGGGCTCTAGCTTGTCGAGCGGGTAGTTGTGCGGCACGTAGGCCGTCAACGCCACCTGGCCGAAGCTCACTTTTTTGTCGGTGCCCTTGATGGTGAATTCGCCGTTGGCAAACTCCACGTCGGCGTCACTGGCTTCCATCAGGTGCGCGGCAATCTTCTTGGCCTTGGTCTCGATCTTGACGAGCGCCTTCATGATGGCAGTGCCGCCTACCGACATCGAGCGCGAGCCGTAGGTGCCCATGCCGAAAGGCACGCGGCCGGTGTCGCCGTGAACGATATCGACTGCATCAACCGAGATGCCCAGGCGCGCGGCAACCACCTGCGCGAACGTCGTCTCATGCCCCTGGCCGTGGCTGTGCGAGCCGGTAAAAACCGTGACGCTGCCGGTCGGGTGTACGCGCACCTCGCCGCACTCGAACAAACCGGCACGCGCACCGAGTGCGCCCGCGACATTGCTGGGCGCCAGGCCGCAGGCCTCGATGTAGCTGGAGTAACCGATGCCGCGCACCAGGCCTTTGGCCTCCGACGCGGCTTTGCGTGCCGCCAAACCAGCAACGTCGGCCAACTCGTTGGCACGGTTAAGCAGCGCGTGAAAATCGCCCACGTCGTACTGCAACGCCACCGGCGTCTGGTACGGAAACTCGGTGATGAAGTTGCGCCGGCGGATCTCGTCCTGGCTCAATCCCATGTCCCAACCGGCGCGGGTCACGATCCGCTCGAGCAGGTAGGTCGCCTCAGGTCGGCCAGCACCCCGATACGCGTCGACTGGCGCAGTATTGGTGAACCAGGCATCGACCTCGACATAAACCTGCGGCGTAGCGTACTGGCCGGCCAGAAGCGTGGCGTAGAGGATGGTCGGAATGGCCGGCGCAAAGGTGGACAGGTAGGCACCCATGTTCGCGTCGGTGTGTACGCGCAGCGCGAGGAATTTACCGTCCTTGTCCATCGCCATTTCGGCATGGCTGACATGGTCGCGGCCGTGCGCGTCGCTCAAAAACGCTTCGCTGCGATCAGCTGTCCACTTGATGTTGCGGTTGAGCTTTTTCGAGGCCCAGGTCAGGCACACGTCTTCGGCATACAGATAGATTTTGGAGCCAAAGCCGCCACCGACGTCTGGCGCAATCACGCGCACCTTGTGCTCGGGCAAGCCCATCACGAACGCCGTCATCAACAGCCGCTCGACGTGCGGGTTCTGGTTCGACACATACAGCGTGTAGTCGTCATTGGCCCGGTTGTACGATCCGATTGCCGCGCGCGGCTCCATCGCGTTGGGCACCAGCCGGTTGTTGGTCAAGTCCAGTTTGGTGATGTGCGCGGCACCAGCAAAAGCGGCGTCCACCTGCGCCTTGTCGCCAATTGCCCATTTGTAGCAATGGTTGTCCGGCGCGGCTTCATGCAGCGCCGTGGCCTTGACTGCGTCAGTGACCTTCACAACGGCGCTCATCACGTCATAGTCGACCTCGACCAGCTCGGCGGCATTTTTGGCCTGCTCCAGCGTTTCAGCCACGACCATCGCGACATGGTCGCCCACGTAGCGCACCTTGCCCTGCGCCAGAATCGGATGCGGCGGCTCCTTCATCGGCGTGCCGTCGGTGCTGGTGATCAGCCAGCCGCACGGCAGGCCGTTGATCTTGTCGGCTGCAACGTCTTCGCCGACAAAAATATCGAGCACACCGGGCGCTTTTTTCGCCGCGTCAAGCTTGATGCTGTTGATCTTCGCGTGCGCATGCGGAGAACGCACGAACACGGCATAGCTCTGGTTGGCCAGCGTGATGTCATCGGTGTACTGGCCACCGCCGGTCAGGAAGCGATAGTCTTCCTTGCGGCGAATTGAAGCGCCAATGTTCGGCAGATTGACGAAGTCGGATGCACCCATTTGTCTACTCCTGAAAATTTGTTGAAGTACCAGCGCGCCGCTTGTGCGGCTTATGCCGCCATGGCCGCAGCGCCCTGCTGGACGGCTTTCACGATGTTCTGGTAGCCGGTACAGCGGCAGATATTGCCTTCCAGCAGTTCGCGAATTTCATGCTCGCTGGCCCTGGGGTGGTGCTTGCACAGGTCGACCGCGCTCATCACCATGCCGGTGGTGCAGAAGCCGCACTGCAGTCCGTGGC
>JANPFZ010000029.1:0-2042 GCA_031423655.1 Polaromonas sp. | reverse complement strand
CCGCGATTGAAGGCGCTGGCAAGGGCGGAAAAGGCGCCTTCCTGATTTACCAGGAATCCAGCCTGGTGATTCGCGCCATCCGCGACTACTTCAACAGCGACATCGGCGACATCTTGTTCGATACCGACGACGTCTATGAGCAAGCGCGCCAGTTCATGGCCCACGTCATGCCCGAGCACGAGCACCGCGTCAAACGCTACCGCGACGACGCGCCGCTGTTCAGCCGCTTCCAGATCGAGCACCAGATCGAATCGGCCTATGCCCGCACCGTGCAACTGCCATCCGGTGGTGCCATCGTGATCGACCACACCGAAGCTTTAGTGTCAGTTGACGTCAACTCGGCCCGTGCCATCAAGGGCGGCGACATCGAGGAAACCGCCACCCGGACGAACTTGGAAGCCGCTGACGAAGTCGCGCGCCAGATGCGTTTGCGCGACCTGGGCGGCCTGATCGTCATTGACTTTATCGACATGGAAGAGTCGCGCAATCGCATCTGGCGTGCGACTTCGTCTGCTGCTTCGAGGTTGGTGCGGGTGGCGGTTTCTTCAATGTCGCCGCCCTTGATGGCGCGGGCCGAATTGACGTCAACACTGACCAGCGCTTCGGTGTGGTCGATGACGATGGCGCCGCCGGATGGCAACTGCACGGTGCGGGCGTAAGCCGACTCGATCTGGTGCTCGATCTGGAAGCGGCTGAACAGCGGAGCATCGTCGCGATAGCGCTTGACGCGGTGTTCATGCTCGGGCATCACATGGGCCATGAACTGCTTGGCCTGCTCGTAGACGTCGTCGGTATCAAAGAGGATGTCGCCGATGTCGCTGTTGAAATAGTCGCGGATCGCGCGAATCACCAGACTCGATTCCTGGTAGATCAAAAACGCGCCCTTGCCGCCCTTGCCAGCGCCTTCAATCGCCGTCCAGAGCTTGATCAGGTAGTTCAGGTCCCACTGCAGTTCGGGGGCGCTGCGGCCGATGCCGGCGGTGCGTGCGATGATGCTGGAGCCAGCCGGGTATTCCAGCTGATCCATGTTTTCTTTCAGCTCGGCCCGGTCTTCGCCCTCGATTCGGCGGCTGACGCCACCACCGCGCGGGTTGTTCGGCATCAGCACCACATAGCGGCCGGCCAGCGAGACAAAGGTGGTCAGCGCCGCGCCCTTGTTGCCGCGCTCTTCCTTTTCGACCTGAACCATCAGTTCCTGGCCTTCGCGGATCACGTCGTTGATACGCGCCTGGTTGACGGGAACGCCAGCCGCAAAATAATTGCGCGAGATTTCCTTGAACGGCAGAAAACCGTGGCGGTCTTCACCGTAGTCAACAAAGCAGGCTTCCAGCGAGGGCTCGACGCGGGTAACGACGGCCTTGTAGATGTTGCCCTTGCGCTGTTCGCGGCCCTCAATTTCAATTTCGTAGTCGAGGAGTTTTTGTCCATCGACGATGGCCAGCCGGCGCTCTTCGGCCTGCGTGGCATTTACCAGCATTCTTTTCATGATGATCTTCCTTGTCGTTCTTTTGTTCTTTTTGATCAAAGAACGTCTCTCGTCTCAAGCCCAAACGGGCTAACGATGCCAAAGAAGACGCTGTGCGAACGTGGGGAATTGCCGGAGAGCTTTTGACAGCACGCCGGCTGACTGAAAAATCAGTCAGCCAGGTGGGGTCTGGGCGTAGGCGCGTGGATGAAGGGGAGCAGGGGTCCAACCGGTTGTTGCTATTAAAAATATAGCTGCTTGTGCAAGATTTACCTGGGCTATAGGCTGATTTGTGCAGACAAACAGGCCGATGAGGCGCTGCAGGCACATATAAATCAGACCGAGCCGTGTTGTCATCAGCACACTACCTGTTAAAGGACTTGTTCTCACCTGGATCCGCATGCAGCCGACAGTGCAAAACTGGACGCTGCGTGCATGGAATTTCCGTAGTTGTATCGCAAAACGTCAACTTGTCTGCCCGGGAATGCTTCTGCCGCGAGGTGCCTGGCACTCGTCGCTTGCGGAAGATTACCGGCAGGCATCGACCTTCCAGCGAGGCCGCAGTGGGCCGTTTGAT
>JANPFZ010000028.1:0-2706 GCA_031423655.1 Polaromonas sp. | reverse complement strand
AAATCATGACGAAACCTCCAGCAAGCGGCCCACGCGCGGGCTCTGCGCGATGGCCCACAGCGCGTCAATCGCGCGGGTCATTTCAATCGGCGTTGCAGCATGACTGAATGCCGCCAGCCGCTGCGCCTTGGCAGTTATTTCTTCACGGCTTAAGGTGTTGCCTGGGTCGCCCTTGGGTTCATCGACCCGGCCCTGCAGCACGCGCCCGTCAGTGGTGGTGACGGTGACCTTGCCGATCCAGCGGCGCGGATAGGCGGCGTCTACTTCGGCGTCGAGCACCATCTCGATGCGCTGGCACAGCGCAGTGGTGGCGACATCGTTGAAGTGTTGGTCAAACTCGACCAGCCCCGCATGGCCATAGCGCGCCACCAGCGCCAACACAGTGCCCATCGAAAACTTGCTTTGATGCACGGTAGCCGGGTTGACGACTGGCCCCAGCACGTCGATGGCGCCCTGGTGTACGTGCGTGACCACACGGGCGAGGTCATCGGGCAACAGGTGATGGGTCTGCATTACCTGCAGCAAGGCATCGGCCGCCGGATGCGTGTGACGACACGACGCGTGGTATTTGAACGAGGTTTCAACCGTTGCCCAGCGCGTACCCAGCTGATCGGTCAGTCTGGCCGGGTCGGCGTCACTCGACATGCCCGCCGCCATGCCCTGCGGGCCTTCAAGAATCTGCGCCGCGCCGGTAAAACCGTCTTTCGCCAGATAGGCCGACATCAAGCCCGCCGCCGCTGCATGCGCGGTGTGCAATTGCTTTGAATCGGCGGCGGTGCGTAAGAACTCCCACAGCCCCGCCGACTGCGTACCGGCCGAGCCAAAAGCATGCTGCATTTGCTGCGCATTCAGGCCCAGCAGATGACCTACCGCAGCGGCCGCAGCCAGCGTGCCAGCAGTGCCGGTAGTGTGGAAAACCTTGTAGTGCGACCGGCCGAGAAATTCACCGATCCGAATGCCGACCTCGTAACCAGCGACCGAGGCGGCGAGCAGCTGGCGTCCACTCGCGCCTAGAGACTGCGCCACGGCGACTGCCGCTGGAAAAACCACCGTCGCCGGGTGGAACACTGAGCCGTTGTGGACGTCGTCCTGCTCGGCCACATGCGACGCGGCGGCGTTGACCATCGCTGCCAGATAGGGCGATGTGGCGCTGCGGCTGATCAGCACTTCGGCGCTGCCCGCTGGCAGGGCCGCGCCGTGCGCGTGCGGTCCCATCGCTTGTGCAAAACGCGCAATGCTTTCGACCGGCCGCGCGCCCTTGCCTGCCAGCGCGGAGCCGAACCAGTCAACCAGCAGGTCTTCGGTTTTACGCACGACGGATTCGGGAATCGCATCAAACGTCAGCCCGGCGGCGAACGCCGCAAGCTGGGCAGTAGGTTGGGCGATTGAAGTGCTCATATCGGCTCTCTGATGAAAATTATGAATGGAAAAGGCCTCTAGCCCAGTTAATACGTGCGCAAGCAGCTATTATTTTTATAGCATACTGATTTGCGCAATGGGTGCGGTCAGATCGCTCCAGTCGCCTGCAGCGCAGCAATCTCTGCATCACCCCGCCCCAGTTCACGCAGTATGGCTTCGGTGTGCTGGCCGACGGCGGGTACGGCATCCATACGGTAGTCAAAGCTGCTGTTACGGCCGGGCGGCAGCAGTGCCGGAATATCGCCAGCCGGTGAGCCGACGTTTTGCCAGCGCTGGCGAGCCGCCAACTGCGGATGCGCCCACAGATCGGCCATGCTGTTCATGCGCGCATTGGCAATCTGCGCTTCGTCCAGTCGCTCCACCACCTGCGCCGTCGAAAGCTGACTGAAGGCCGCAAGAATGATGGCTTTTAGCGCGTTGCGACCTTCATTACGGCGCGCATTGCTGTCAAAGCGCACATCCGTCGCCAGCGCGGCGTCTTGCAGCACCACGTCGCAAAACTGCTTCCACTCACGCTCGTTCTGCAGCCCCAGCATCACCGTGCCGCCATCGCCCGCCTGGAACGGGCCATACGGGTAGATGCTGGCGTGCGACGCGGCCGTGCGCGGCGGCGGCGTGGCGCCTTCGTAGGCGTAGTACAGCGGGTAACCCATCCATTCGGCTAGCGATTCGAGCATCGACACCTCGATGTGGCTGCCCTTGCCTCTTCCTTCGCCCTCGCCACGTTTGTCACGCTGCATCAGCGCGGCCAGTACGCCGGTGTAGGCGTACATGCCGGCGGCAATGTCGGCAATCGAAATGCCGGCTTTCGACGGTTCATCGGGCGTGCCGGAGATCGACAGCAGACCCGCTTCGCTCTGGATCAGCAGGTCGTAGGCTTTTTTGTCGCGGTAAGGGCCGTCTTCGCCGTAGCCCGAAATATCGCAAACGATCAGGCCGGGGTGCCGCTGGTGCAGCGCGTCGAACGACAAGCCCATGCGAGCGGCCGCACCGGGTGCCAGGTTTTGCACCAGCACGTCGGCCCGGGCCAGCAGCGCCTTCAGCACATCCAGCGCAGCGGGCTGCTTCAGGTCGAGCGTCAGGCTTTCTTTCGAGCGATTGGTCCAGACAAAATGCGATGCCTGCCCATCAACGCGCGTGTCGTACGCCCGTGCAAAGTCGCCAGCACCGGGCCGCTCCACCTTGATGACGCGGGCGCCCAGATCAGCCAGCTGGCGCGTACAAAACGGTGCGGCAATCGCGTGTTCGAGAGAGACGACGGTGATGCCGTCAAGCGGTCGGGTCATG
>JANPFZ010000027.1:0-7098 GCA_031423655.1 Polaromonas sp. | reverse complement strand
ATCCATCACCCCGCTGGCGCTGCGGCTGCACACCGACAACACGCTGCGCGACCGCATGAAGGGCCGGCGGCTGGCGTATTCCGAAGCACTGGCCCAGGCGCTGGCCGAGGTGCGCTGCCCGGTACACGCCATCTACGGCCGCGAAGACGCGCTCTACCGCCAGCGCCAGGACGCGTTGCTGCAGGCGCTGCACGCAGCGCCGCATTTTGAAGGCCTGCAATGGATAGCAGACGCCGGGCACTGGGTGCAGTTCGAGTCGTCGGCGGCTTTTGATGCTGTGTTGCTGGGAATTCTTGATCGCAGCAAAAGTTGATTCGCTATTAAAATAATAGCAGATTACGCACGTTATTCATGGGCTAGAGGCCTATTTCTTTTAAATTTCGTGACTGTTCAGCTCGGTTCTTCCTCCTTCCCCCGCCGGGCGAAGGAACCGTGCGGGGGCAGGAACCGCGTTCATCCGCGACGCCGGGTCCTCACTAAATTTCACCCGCCACCATAATCGAGGCATGACTGACAACAGCGTTCTTTCTGACACCCAGTCCGTCCGCAACGCGGCCAACACGGCACCTGTACGCCCCGGCGTCAAATTTCTGCTCAACCACCCAGCGCATTTCATTGCCCTGGGTTTCGGCTCGGGCCTGAGCCCGTTCGCGCCCGGTACCGCCGGCACGCTGTGGGCCTGGCTGTCGTTTCTGGTGTTGCAGCGCTGGCTGGAACCCGGCGAGCTGGGATGGCTGATTGCAGCCTGCGCGGGGGTCGGCTGGTGGGCCTGTACCGTCACTGCCAAAAACATGCGCGTGGCTGACCCGGGCAGCATTGTCTGGGACGAAGTAGTGGCGTTTTGGCTGGTGCTGTGGCTGCTGACACCGGCCAGCGTCTGGGCACAGGCAGCAGCGTTTGTGTTATTCCGTTTTTTCGATACGGCCAAGCCTGGCCCCATTGCCTGGGCTGACCGGCAGTTTAAAGGCTTTGGCGTGCGCGGCGGCTTTGGAATTTTGTTCGACGACTTCGTGGCAGCGTTTTGCACGCTGCTGGTCATTGCCTTCTGGAGATTTCTGTGACCAGCGACTCGCTATTAAATCAGGAGCAGAGTTCGCACGATTTGATTGGACCAACAGTGTATCTGCTGGCTGATTTGCTGCAAAAAAATGGCTGGAAGCTGGCCACTGCAGAGAGCTGCAGCGGCGGCATGATTGCGGCGGCCTGCACTGATCTGGCCGGTTCGAGCCTCTGGTTTGAACGCGGCTTCGTCAGCTATTCGAATGACGCCAAAACCGAACTGCTGGGCGTGGATGCGGCGCTGATTGCGCGCCACGGCGCCGTCAGCGAAGCCGTGGTGCGCGCCATGGCGGCAGGCGCGATCAGCCACTCGAAAGCGCAGGTGGCCGTCGCCGTCACCGGCGTTGCGGGGCCAGCCGGTGGCAGCGCTGCCAAACCGGTGGGTACGGTCTGGTTTGCTTTCGCTCAACGCGTCGGGTTGCCAGGGTCGTCACCCGGGCTGGTCTCGGTCGTCTCGGAAATGCGCCGCTTTGACGGCGACCGCGCCGCTGTGCGCACTGCCACCGTGCGGCATGCGCTGCGGCGACTGGTGGAGTTGCTGCGCCAGGGCGCTTGACAGCAGCCCGTTTGAAGGAGTCACCATGCATGCCAACCAGCGACTGCTGAACAAGTTTTACGCTGCATTTGCGCGACTCGACGCCGAAGCCATGGCGAACTGCTACGCGCCTGACGCCAGGTTTGACGACGAGGTATTTTCACTGCACGGCCACGAAGAAGTTGCCGGCATGTGGCGCATGCTGTGCGCAGCGACGCGCGAAAAAGGCGCCGATGTGTGGCAGCTGCACGCCAGCGGCGTTGAAGCCGGTGCCATCAGCGGCCATGCGCGCTGGGTCGTCGACTACCGCTTCAGCACCACCGGCCGCAGGGTTCACAACGTGATAGCCAGCGCTTTCGAATTTAGCCCGCGCGGGCTGATCCTGCGCCAGCGTGACAAATTTGACTTGTGGGCGTGGTCGCGCCAGGCCCTGGGCGCGCCCGGCCTGCTGCTGGGCTGGACGCCATTCATGCGCCGAAAAATCAGGGCCGAGGCGGCGATGAATCTGGAAAAATACCTGGCCCGGCGCAAGGCTTGATCCTTGCGCGGCGCCTGGCTCTACCCAGCCAGCGGGCTGTCGGAAAATTCCTCGATCATGCGTTCCAGCCAGTCCGCAGTTGGGGCGGGCTCTTCAAAACCCGCTGACGGCAATTGAAGCGTCCAGCGACCGGCCGCGGCCTCACTGACCTGAACCGGCGCGTTCCACCACAGCAGCCAGGCCAGCCAGGCGACGGCTTCGCTGGCAGGCGCGTCGCCCGGCTTTCCATCGAGCAAGGCTGTCAGCACCGATGATGAAGCGAGCTGCACACTCTCACCCTGAAGCTGCCCGGCGGTGGCCTGCGCCAGCAGAAAAACGGCGCGCTCTCGCGAGCGGTCGCTGCCAAACTCAACTTGCCAGCGGCTCAACTCGCGCGCCATCGCCATGCCACGCCGGGCTTCGGCCTGCAGCAGGCCGGCCTGGTCCCACTGGTTCCAGGGCGCCTGAGGCACGCTGCATCCGGCCGCCAGCGCGGCGCGCGCGAAGCGGTACAGGGCCGCATCGGCAGCATGCACATCGTCCTGGACATCACCTTGAATATGGCTGGAACCCAGCACCGCCAGACCGGCCAGGCGGCTGCCCAGCAAGCCCTGCTGCTGCACCAATAATTTTTGCCCCAGCAGGTGGTCGCGCTCATTGCGCAACTCGGCCAACTCCAGCGCATTGCGCAGGTCGGCGTGCAGGCTGGCCAGCTCCCATGGCTTGGTGAGGTAGCGGTAGATTTCTCCGCTGTTGATGGCCTCAATCGCCTCGCCAAGTTCCGAATAAGCAGTCGTCAGCATGCGCACGATGCGCGGATGAAATTCACGCGTGAAGCGCAGCAACTCATTGCCGTGGGCACCGGGCATGCGCTGGTCGGTGACCAGCACGGCAATCTCATCGCCGCGCTCGCGCAGCACTGCCTTGCCTTCCTCCACCGACAGCGCGGTAATGACCGGTGCCAGCGGGCTCACCAGGCGCTCAAAATACTTCAGCGCCATCGGCTCGTCGTCAACGTACAGAATTTTGTCCGGACTCATGGTTCGGTCCTCTCAAGGTTTTGGTCGGGTTTGAATAACAGGGTGACGCTGGCGCCAGGGCCGGGGCCGGAGCGAACTTCGATCTGCCCGCCGATGGACTGCAGCACGCGGCGGCAAAACATCAGGCCCATGCCACTGCCACCCTGATGCGCACGGGTGGTCACGGGTTCGTGCGTCAGGCGCGAAAGAATATCGGGCGCAATGCCCGGGCCGTTGTCGGTGAAGCGGATCGCTGCGCCATGGTTTCCGATCGGCGCATCGGCCCCGGTCTCCAGCGTGATGTGCAGCTGCGGCTGCGCGCCGCCGCGCAAGGCCAGGATCGCGTTTTTGGTCAGGGTACACAGCACCAGATACAGCAGATCGCGCTGGCCAGGCAATTCGAAGTCGCCGCGCAGGTCACAAGTGACCCAGGCGCGCTCGTCGTTTTCAAACGGATAGTCGTTCAGCAGCGTGCTGACCAGACGGCTGGCCTGCAGCTTTGGCGGCGCTGATCCGGGATAGGCATCACGCGCGGACTGCACGAAAGTCGCCACCAGCGACATCGCATAGGCCGTGCGGCGCTCGGCCGCCTCGATGATCGTCAGCGTGTCGCCGGGCCGTTTTTCGGCCATGCCGGCCCGGCCCACCGGTGCATCGGCTTCGGGCTGCAGATACCGGCCCTTCAGCGCGTCCATATAGCCCAATACGGTGGCCAGTGGCGTGTTCAGCTCGTGCGCCAGAAAGCCCAGCGTCTCGCGCATGGCGGCCGCACGGCCGGCGCTCAAAGCCTGTTCGCGTTCGCGCTGGGCGTGCATGTCGAGCGCCTCGCGGAGCACGCTGCGCACCTGCGCTTCGTCAAACGGCTTTTCCAGAATCTGCAGCACCCGCCCCTGGTTGATGGCCGCCACGGCAATATCTTTTTCAGCATACGCCGTGGCCAGCAGCCGCACGACGTGCCGGTGCTCGCTCTGCGCGGCACGCAGCAGATGCAGGCCGTTTTTCATCGGCATGCGGTAGTCGGTGATGAGCACGGCAATAGCTGGACCGCGCTCGCGCAGCAGTTGCAAGGCTTCGTCCGCGCCACCGGCAGTGATGATGGAAAACTCGTCCGCGAACAAGCGCGCAAACCATTTGCAGGCCTGCGGTTCGTCATCGACAAACAGGATCATGTGCGCCCGGCGGGCCGACGGGATTGAAGGGGCTGAAGGGGTTGAAGGGGCTAAAGACAAATCGGATTGCATGGGTCAGGTCGGCGGCACTGCCAGGTCAAACGAAAATTCTGTCCAGGCGCCAAATTCGCTGGTCACCGCCAGCAGGCCGCCGTGGCGCTGGATGATGCCGTAGCTGATGCTCAAACCCAGACCCAGGCCGGCGCCCACATCACGCGTGGTGAAAAAGGGTTCCAGCACCCGGCCGATGTTCTCTGGCGCGATGCCGCTGCCGTTGTCGCGCACCGTCAGACAAAAGCGGCCTTCACGCAACTCGCCCTGCAGCGAAATGGTCGGCTGCGCGCGGCCGGCGCCGCTCAGCGCCTGCGCTGCGTTGCCCAGCAGATTGATCAGCACCCCGATGATGGCCGGCTCGTCGCCCAGCACATGCGTGTCTTGCGGCAACACGACCTCTACCTTGATGCCCTTGAGATCAAAACTGCTCAAGCGCAGCGCCGACTGAATCGCTTTTTCAAGCAAGAACATTCGCAGGCTGTCGATGCCCGGTTTTTGGTAGGCAAACGTCTTCAGGTCAGACACGATGCCCTGAATGCGCTGCATACCTTCGCGCGCATCGGTCAGGCTTTCTTTCAGGTCGGCACTTTGCGTGGTCGCCGGGTCCATCAACGCCATGTTGATCGCCATCAGGCTGTAGTTGACCGGGTTGTTGACCTCATGCAGCAGCCCTGCGGACAAGGTTCCCAGCGCGGCCATTTTTTCGCGCTGGATGAGTTGGCCTTTGACTTCGGCCAGGGCTCGATTGGTTTCTTCCAGCTCATTGTTCTTCTTCTGAACTTGGGCCTTGAGCTGGAAGGACAACCAGCGCCATTTGTCGCTATAAACCGCAATCACGACACAGATAAGCGTATAGAAAACCACAAAGATACTGGCACCCAACCAGGCACTGAGACTCTGGATCCCGCCAGGGCGCAAAGCGCAGGCGAGTGCGTAACCTACCAGCGTGGCTCCGCCAAAGGCCAACGCTTCGGCTGCTGAAATCGGCAGGAAAAAAGCAACTCCGCTCAACGCGAAAGTCAAACCTACAAAATAGATCGATTGCTCGCCATCGGTGCGAAAAATCATCCAGCAAATCATGGCTTGGGGAATGCACAGCCAAAGACAGGTCAAAGCCCGGACGTTCCGACGACCCCATGGCTGGGTATAGCTAAGCAACACCCACCCGACCAATACTGCCGCTCCGACACGCGCCAACGCAAAATCCGGTGCGTAGTCGGGATAGAAGGCCAGGTCGAGTCCAATTCCACCCAGCATCAAAACAATCGTCACGACACAGGTAACTCGGCTGTAAAAAAGCAGATGCTCGCGAAGCTCCTGCCTGTAGCCGATATCGTCGTGCATTCCGAACAGGTTCATGGCTGATCGGCATTCCCACTGCGAACAATGGCCTCGACAAAAACGTTGACGCCAATCGGGTCGGTGTAAGTTTCAACTACCTGCAGGCCCTCTGGAATCGCGCCCACCAGACCGGCTTCGTCACGATAAATCAGATACCACTCCAGGAAATGTTCCATCCAGTTTTTCTCTGGATTGCTGGAATGCACGTTGGTGACCAGGATGCGTCCGCCTACTCGCGAGCGGGAAATAAAGTACTCCACTAGCCGCGTGCAGACCTTGTCGGTGAGGTAGTCAAAAAGTCCGGCGCAATAGACGTAGTCGAAGCGTTCTTCGGGCTCTACACGCTGCGTACGGGTTGCGCGCTTGAGCAACTGGTTGACAGATTCGTGCTGCAGCGTGAACTTGAGTTTTCGGCCTGTTGGCCGGCTGGCCTCCTCCAGCTGCTGACGGGTGTATTCCAGGGTTTCCTCGCTGAAATCAACCAGCACGAACTCAAGCTGGTCTGAGTGGGGACTTTCGCGGGCGAAGCGCTGAATTTCGACAGCCGGCCCACAACCAACATTGAGAACGCGCATGGGTCTGCCCTCTCGCACAGCCGACTCCGCAAGCTTGTTGAGCCGGTCGTGCAAGATATCGATGCGATTGCGGTGCGCGACCGCAACGCCGGCCTGCAGAAACATGTAATTGACCAGCTGAAAGTATGTGCTGGGGCCCTGCAGCGGATCGCCAAGAATCTGGTTCACCATTTCGTAGTCGCCGGCGTAGCCCAGCGGCTTTGCGAACGTGCGGTAGACGAACGGGGCGCGCAGTATCAACGGATGAATGGCGGCCTGTGCAAAACTGCGATGCGCGGAAGCCATCTCTGGCTCGACCAACGCGGCCTCGTTTTCAAACCACTGCAAGTACTCACGTCCTTTTTCGAGAAGGGGTCGGGCGAGATCAAAGAAGACGTCTTCGCGGACCCGACCATCGTCGGCCCGTGGCAAACCTCTTTTCATGTCGGCCTGGTCGATCCAGCGCGTAATCTCGGAAAAATAGGCCCGCATTTCGCTGACCACAACCTGATAATCGCGACGCACATTAAAGCGTGTGTCCCAGCTTTCGACAAAAGAGCGCGCTTCGTCGCCAACTGACCTGGCATCATGGCCGAGAGCGGCAAGCTCATTCCACTCATCAACCAGGACCACAGACACCACCGCCATCAAGCCCGTATTCAGCAAGCTGGTCACCACGGCCTTGCCCTTGTAAATACTCCGCTCGCCGGACCGGATCGTCAAATCGCCGAGAACTTCGCTGACCTGAACGATGGAGTAAGGGTTATAGATTTCCATCACCAGCGAACGGCGTTGAACATTGGTCAGCGTGCCACGAACGGATTCATTCTGGCTGTTGCGAAACGTGATG
>JANPFZ010000026.1:0-3080 GCA_031423655.1 Polaromonas sp. | reverse complement strand
TTGAGCGTGTCGTACAGGTCCTGCAGTTGCGGTGACAGAAAGCCCCAGTCGTCGAGCACCTGCTGCAGCCGGGTGGCGATGCTGGTCGCATAGTGCGCGGTCTGCAGGTCGCGTGAGACGACGACCAGCTGGCCGTCGCGGGAGCTGTCTTTATAGGTGGCGAGTTTCATCAGTTTTCCTGCGTTACAGTGCAAATCACGGTGGGTAGATCGGGTTTATCTCACTGTAATCTGGAACTCCCATGACCCTGATGACCGCGACCGCAGATACCCTCGCTCTGTTGATGATTCCGGACGCTTTCACCCCCGCGTGCGTCGGCCTCCCTTCGGTCGAGGCAGCCGCGCAGCAACTTTTCAGCGAGCCAGAATTCGTACGCGCATGAACCCGCTCGTCATTTCGTCCCCTGCATCGTTTGCGCCAAGCCCGCCATCGCTGGACCCACGGCGAGCGACAAGCGGGCTGGCAATTCTGGCGCTGGCAGTGCTGGCGGTTCACGCATGGCTGTTGACGACAACGCCAAGCCACATCAGCCCGTCAATCGGCGCGGCGACCCGTTCGTCGACTCCCTCGTCGTTAACCACTGCGATGGAAACGCGCCGCATTCAAGCCTCGCCGCCGCCCGCCCCGGCAGCCCCTGAGATCAGGATGGTCGCACCTGCGCCGAAACCGCTCCGCAAGCCTGTTTTTAGATCAAAACGGCCTGTAGCCCTTGAAAAACAAGCGCAAACAGCTCCTGAATCAATAGCAGAACCGGTGCCGCAAGATCCGCTGCAAGAGGCGTCACCCGCTCCGATACCCGATGCGCAACTGCTAGCTAAAGCGGGTCAGACCGAAATAGACCAGGCGGCAGCAAGCAGCGCCGCATTGGCGGCCGCCGCTGCCGCCAGCAGCCCCACCGCGCCATCAAGCGCCGCCCTGCCCGCGCTGCCGCCAACCACCGCCGTGAGCGCCATGGCCCTGCCGGGCAGCGCCGAATTGAAATACAAGGCGACCGGCTTGTCCAAGGGTTTGACCTACCACGCCAACACCGAACTGGCGTGGTACCACGACGGTACCAGTTACAACGCCCGCATGACGCTGTCGGCCTTCCTTGTCGGCTCTTTTGTCTGGTCCAGCGCAGGGCAGGTTAACGCGCAAGGGCTGGCTCCAACCCGCTTTGCGGAAAAAAGGCGCAGTGAAGTTGCGGCTCATTTCGAGCCCGACAAGGGCCAGATTATTTTCAGCGCCAACACGCCCAGCGCGCCGTGGATCAAGGGCGCGCAGGACCGGGCGACGGTGTTTATCCAGCTGGCCGGCATGCTGGCGGGCGACCCGTCGGCATTTCCGACAGGTTCCAGTATTTCGATCTACACCGTGGGGCCGCGCAGCGCCGATGTCTGGACCTTCGTGGTCGAGCCCGTCGAGGTCGTCAGCCTGCCTGCCGGCGATATGCCCGCGCTCAAGCTGATACGAAAGCCGCGCGGCGAATATGACAATAAAGTCGAACTCTGGCTGGCCCCGTCGCTTGGCTATTTGCCAGTGCGCAGCAAAGTTATCCAGGCCGATGGGGCCTTTGTTGACCAGCAGCTTAGCGAGGTGAAGACTTTTTAGCGCCTGTCTGCGGCAGCTTTCACCTGTCAACGTACACATAGAAGCCGTCTGTGCTTATCTGTGTCGGCCTTGAAGTCGGCACGAACGTTGCAATATAAGCTCAAAGGAACAACTCATGCACATGCTCTACGACTCGGACTCTTTTGTGGTGGTACAGATCCACGCCAACGCACCGGAGGAATCCGCGCCCTTGCCCACTATTCCCCAGCTGGCCCGCCATGGCTTCGAGATTGTCGACAAGCGTTCCGGTAAGGAGGTGTACCTGGACGGCTCCTGGGCCGAGATGTTCCAGCAGCGCTTGAGCGCCTGGGCGCAAAACACGCCGACACAGGAAGAAATCGAAGATACGCTGGAAGGCTACAGTGGGCTGGCGAACACGCCTGTTTCATTGCACTAGCCCCCACGTTCGTTCGCTTCACGTAACTCTCTGCCCCCCGAGCGGGCGCTGCGCCTGCGGCCCCTGCTGAGGAAGACGGGAACCCCGCGCTTCCCACTCCGCGCTGTTCTCTGCTTCCCGAGGAGGCGCCGCGCTTGCGGCCGCTGCCGGGTTAAGGCCACTATTTAATCCGCCCGGTGACACCAGCGGTACATCGGCTCCGCCAGCAGCAGCACAGCGGCCAGACGCGTGACATGAAATGCAGTCACCAGCGGCACGCCGAGCTGCAGCACCTTGGCGGTAATCGCCATTTCGGCGATGCCGCCGGGTGACGTGCCCAGCAGCAAGGTGGCCCAGTGCAAATGCGTGAACTGCGCCAGCGCCCAGGCAAAACCAGCGCACAGCACAATCATCCCGACGGTGGCCAGCGCCACCGACGCCAGCCAGCGCGGCGCCATATGCACAAAGCCACTCGTAAAGCGCACACCCAGGCTGATGCCGATCAGCAGTTGCGCCGCATTCGTCATCGCTGGCGGAAGCGCTGATAGCTTGATGTCCAACGCGGTCAGCAGCAACGCCACCGCCAGCGCGCCTATGAACCACGGATTGGTCCGCTTCAACAGCACCATCACCCAGCAACCAGCACCCGTCAGCAGCGCCAGCAAGGCCAGTTGCGGCCAGACCACCTCGCGCAGGCCAGGCACCGACACATCAAGCCCGCGCAGCCCGGCCCATTGAAAACCGAACGGAATGATCAGCGTCACCAGCAACACGCGCAGGCTGTGCGCCGAAGCCACCAGGTCGGTCTGCGCGCCGTGGCGCTCGCCGAGCAATGTCATCTCTGAGGCGGCACCAATAGGCGCGGCGAAGTAAGTGGTGATGCGCGACAAGCCCGCCACATGAAACACGCCGGGGCGACTGTGGACACGGTGCAGCCACGCACCAAACAGCAGCCCGAGCGCCAGCGCCCAGACGATATTGAGCGCAATCGCCCACCACAACCCGGCCACCAGCGCCACCACCTGCGGCGTGAAATAAAGACCCAGCGCAGCGCCTATGATCCACTGCCCGGCATTGCGCAAAGGCGTCCAGCTTTCCGCTGGTCCGCCCAGCA
>JANPFZ010000025.1:0-4695 GCA_031423655.1 Polaromonas sp. | reverse complement strand
CACGTCGAGCATCGAGGAAGAGGTCGACAAGCTGGTCTGGTCTATCCGCTGGGGCGCCGACACGGTGATGGATTTATCCACTGGCGACAACATTCATGAAACCCGCGAATGGATTTTGCGCAACTCGCCGGTGCCGATTGGCACCGTGCCTATTTACCAGGCGCTGGAAAAAGTCAACGGCAAGGCCGAAGACCTGACCTGGGAAATCTTCCGCGACACGCTGATCGAGCAGGCCGAGCAAGGCGTGGACTACTTCACCATTCACGCCGGGGTGCGGCTGGCTTATGTGCCGCTGACCGCCAATCGTTTGACCGGCATCGTCTCGCGCGGTGGATCGATCATGGCGAAGTGGTGTTTGTCGCATCACAAGGAAAGCTTTTTGTACGAGCACTTCGAAGACATCTGCGAGATCATGAAGGCCTACGACATTTGCTTCTCGCTCGGTGATGGTCTGCGCCCCGGCTCGATTGCCGACGCGAATGACGAAGCGCAATTTGCCGAGCTGCACACGCTGGGCGAGCTGACGCAAATCGCGTGGAAACACGATGTGCAGGTGATGATTGAAGGCCCCGGCCATGTGCCGCTGCAGCTGGTGAAAGAAAACGTCGAGAAGCAACTCGAGGCTTGCTTTGAAGCGCCGTTCTACACCCTCGGCCCGCTGATCACCGACATCTCGCCGGGCTACGACCATATTTCGTCGGCGATGGGCGCCGCCAACATCGGCTGGTACGGCACGGCGATGCTTTGCTACGTGACGCCAAAGGAACACCTCGGTTTGCCTAATCGTGATGACGTGAAACAGGGCTTGATCGCGTATAAGATCGCCGCGCATGCCGGTGATCTGGCCAAGGGCTACCCCGGTGCGCAGATGTGGGACAACGCGGTCAGCAAGGCTCGCTTCGAGTTCCGCTGGGAAGACCAGTTTCGTCTGGCGATTGACCCCGACACGGCGATGGCCTACCACGACGAAACCCTGCCGAAAGAAAACGCCAAGGTGGCGCATTTCTGTTCGATGTGCGGGCCCAAGTTCTGCTCGATGAAGATTTCGCAGGAGGTGCGCGAGTTCGCACGGTTGAATCCTTCGACGACCACATTGACTGTCGCGCCGGGCGTGATTGCCATCAAGCAGATCAAGGTTCAGATTGAAACTGCTTTTGAGGAAAAGGCCGAGGAGTTCCGCAAGGGCGGCAACGAAATTTACTCCTGAATACGCCGCCATGACGAGCTTGCACATCGGCATTGCAGGCGCGGGCCTGGCCGGCCGCACGCTTGCGTGGCGTTTGCTGCGCGCCGGTTGCCGGGTCAGCCTGTTCGACGCGCGAGGGCGTGATGACCTTGCCACCGCATCGATGACCGCTGCGGCGATGCTGTCGCCGCTGGCGGAGCTGGCGGTGTCGGATGACGTGGTGTTTGCACTTGGTCAGCGTTCGATGCAGTTGTGGCCGAAGTGGATTGCTGAACTGGCGGAACACGGTGGCGAATCTGTCTACTTTAGGCAGGAGGGCACGCTCGTTATTGCCCATGCGCAGGACCAGGCGTCGCTGGAACATTTCACGCGCCTGCTGCATCACAAGCTGCCAGAAGCCTGTCGCGCGCAGGTGCAAGCGCTTGATCCGCAGGGGCTCGCGCACAAAGAGCCGCTGCTGGCCGGGCGCTTCAGTGGTGGCCTGTTTCTGGAAGGCGAAGGGCAGCTCGCCAATGACCAATTGATGGCCGCGCTGGCGCTTGAAATTGACCGACTCGGCGGCATCTGGCATGAAGGGAAAACAGTGCTGCAGATGGAGAAAAGGCAGGTGATTTGCGCCGACGCGTCGTATGCCGTCGATGCGGCGGTTGACGCGCGCGGCCTGGGCAGCAAGGCGCAATTGACGCAGTTGCGCGGCGTGCGCGGTGAGGTGCTGCGGGTGGAGTGCCGTGGCGCGGCCCTGCAGCGGCCGGTGCGGCTGATGCACCCGCGCTACCAGCTGTATGTGGCGCCGCGCCCGAACCATGAGTTTGTGGTCGGCGCGACCGAGCTGGAGTCGGAAGACACCGGTCCGGTCACCGTGCGTTCGGTGCTGGAACTGGCGAGTGCGTTGCACAGCCTGCACCCGGCTTTTGGCGAGGCAAGAGTGTTGCGCATGAGTGCGGCGCTGCGCCCGGCACTGGACGACCACCGCCCGGTCGTGCTCGAACGCGAAGGCGTGTGGCAGATCAACGGCCTGTACCGGCATGGCTATCTGTGCGCGCCTGCGCTGGTCGAGGAGCTGGCGCATAAACTGTTGGGAGCGCACGGATGAATGTGATGAACACCCTCGAAATTTCGCTGAACGGCAAGCCCGTAGCAACCGACGCCGCGACCTTGCAGGCGCTGCTGGAGGCGCGCGGCTATGACTTTAAAAGCGCGTTTGCCTGCGCCATCAACAACGCATTTGTGCCGCGCCCGCAATGGCCGCAACGCGCGCTGCAAAGCGGCGACCGTATCGACGTCGTCACACCGATCACTGGCGGCTAGATTGATGGAACACCCCCGCCGACGCTCACTTTGTGTGGCGTCAACCCCCCTTGCAGGGGCGACGCCTGCAGCCCGGCGAAGCCGGTTCTGCGACGTCTGCTGGCGTGGCACTCTGCCCCATTGAATGCTTTATGGCTGGAGCAACTGAAATGAGCACATCCGAAGCATTGCGGATCGCCCACGGCCAGCCGTGGACTGTGGCGGGCACGACCTTGCACAGCCGCTTTTTTCTCGGCACTTCGCACTACCCATCGCCGCAGATCATGGGCGATGCGGTGGAAGCCTCGGGCACCGAAGTGCTGACCGTCGGCCTGCGCCGCCTGCAGCCCGAGAGCGGCGGCGGCAACAGTTTCTGGCAGCGGGTGCAGGCGATGAAGTGCCATATTTTGCCGAACACGGCGGGATGCCACTCTGCCCTTGAGGCCATCACGCTGGCGCAGATGGCGCGCGAGATTTTCGGCACCGCGTGGATCAAGCTGGAAGTGATTGGCGACGACTATACGCTGCAGCCCGACACGCAGGCCACGCTGCAGGCGGCGACCGCGTTGGCGCGTGATGGTTTTGCTGTGTTCGCCTACACGACGGATGATTTGGTGATTGCACAAAAGCTGCGTGACGCCGGTTGCGCTGCCGTGATGCCGTGGGCCGCACCCATCGGCACGGGCCGTGGGCCGCTAAACCCGTACGCGCTGGAAACCATGCGCCGTCGTCTGCCAGATGCGGTGCTGATCGTTGATGCAGGCCTGGGCCGGCCGTCACACGCCGCGCAGGTGATGGAGCTGGGCTTTGACGCCGTGCTGCTGAACACGGCGGTGGCGCAGGCCGGAGACCCGGTGCGCATGGCGCGCGCCTTTGCCGATGGCGTGGCGGCCGGTCGTGCGGCGTATGAGTCAACACCGATGCCCGAGCGCGCGGCAGCGCAGGCGTCTACGCCGACAGTGGGCGTGCCGTTCTGGCATGCACCCTGAGGTGCTCAGAAATCCAATTTTCGGGCACATGGCGGCACAAAGCGTGAGCGAACCCGCAGCGTTCGGCGCTGGCCGGAATCCTCATGCACCGAAGTGCATTCCGGTGTCCTGCGCTCCGGGCGCCTTGCCCTGCATCCCGACAATTGAATTTCTGAGCACCTCACCAGACAGGCAACCATCATGACCGAGTTAACTGACTTTCCACTGCTCATCGCCCCGATCGGTTTCTACCCCGTCGTCCCCACCGCCGGCTGGGTTTCACGCCTATTGGGCTGGGGCGTGCGCACGATCCAGTTGCGTGCCAAGGCCGCCGACCACAGCGCGCAAGCCCTTGAACGCGAGGTGCGTGCGGCGGTCGAGGCCGGGCGGGCCGTACGGGGTGCACAGGTGTTTATCAACGACCACTGGCAGCTCGCGCTTGACGCTGGCGCATACGGCGTGCATCTGGGTCAGGACGACCTGGACACGGCTGACCTGCGGGCCTTGCGCGCCGCCGGCCTGCGCTTGGGCCTTTCCACCCATACCCCCGCCGAGCTGGCACGCGCGCACGCGGTGGGGCCGAGCTACCTGGCAATTGGCCCGATCTACCCGACCACGCTGAAGGTGATGCCCTATGAGCCAGTGGGGCTGGAACGGCTTAAGGCCTGGGCGACCCACGCCGCGCCGTACCCGGTGGTGGCAATAGGCGGTATCTCGCTGGAGCGCCTGCCGGGCGTCATGGCGTGTGGCGTCGATGGCGTGGCGGTGGTTAGCGCGGTCACGCTGGCGGCTGATCCGCAGGAGGCAGCCGCCCAGGGACTGGCGCTGACCGGCTGATGTAATCAGGCGCCGCAAACTCGGGCCGCGCCGCTGCCCTTGTCACGCACAGCTTTGATCTGGATCAAGGCGCTGCTGCGCGCGAGGTGAGACGCTTGGGCTTATCAAGTCCACCAATTTCACCCCAGAGTAAAGACAATGGTTCCGACCACCATCCGCATCATTTTGAACGAGCACGCGGCGCTGTCGGCGATGCTCAAGTCACTGGTGATGATGCTCAACCAGGGCCCGGGTGATGTGCAGCCCGAGGCGTTTTTCGATGTGCTGCGCGCCATGCTGTTTTACATCGACGAGTTCCCCGAGCGTCAGCATCATCCAAAAGAGTCGAATTTGCTGTTTCCTAAAGTGGCGCGCGTAGCGCCGGAGACGCTGGCAACGATCGAGCATCTGGAAAGCGACCACCACAGCGGCGAGCAG
>JANPFZ010000024.1:0-8883 GCA_031423655.1 Polaromonas sp. | reverse complement strand
CTGCTGGACGTACTTCCGCTTACCAGCGAAATTTCGCATCACTATGCCGCGCTGCGCACGCAACTCGAATCCATGGGCAAGCCTATCGGCCCCAATGACGCCCTGATTGCCGCGCACGCTCTGGCAGTCAACGCGACTCTGGTCAGCGCCAATGATGAATTTCTCCGCGTACCCGGCCTCAAGGTTGAAAACTGGCTGGCAGCAGAATTTTCAAGCTGAAAGTGCTTACAACCCCGTAAACACATGTGTAAGCAGCTATTAAATTAATAGTGACAGAAGTGACATGAACCCTAGCGAACCCGTCTCTGGCCTGGTCATCAACCTCGCCATACCAACCCTGAAGCTTGCCGACTTCAAGCTGATCGCCTTCGACATGGATTCGACGCTGATCAACATCGAATGCGTCGATGAAATTGCTGACGCGGCGGGGCGCAAGGCTGAGGTGGCGGCGATTACCGAAGCAGCGATGCGGGGCGAAATTGCTGATTACAAGGACAGCCTGCGGCGCCGGGTCGCGCTGCTCGAAGGCGTGAGTGTGGCCAGCATGGATGAGGTTTACCGCGAGCGTTTGAAACTCAACCCTGGCGCGGCAGAACTGGTGCATGCCTGCAAGGCGGTGGGCTTGAAGACTTTGCTGGTGAGCGGCGGTTTCACGTTTTTTACCGATCGCATCCGCGACGAACTTGGCATCGACTACACGCGCTCGAACGTGCTTGAAACCCGTGGCGGCAAGCTGACCGGAAAAATGATCGACCAGCCCTGGGGTGATATTTGCGACGGTGACGAGAAACGCAAAATGCTGCTGGAAACCTGCGCGCGAATGGGCATCAAACCCCTGCAGGCGATCACGATGGGCGACGGCGCCAATGACCTGCCGATGATGGGCGTGGCCGGGCTGTCGGTGGCTTACCACGCCAAGCCGGCGGTGCGCGAGCAGGCCATGGTCGCGATCAACTCGGGTGGCCTTGACCGACTGCTCGAGCTGATGCGATAAAACCCCAGAGGACTGATGACGATATTCAAGAAGTTTGAAAGGCTGCTGCACGCGTTTCCTGAAGCCGAACCGCACTTGCCCCCCAAGCGTTTTGCCGCCTTCATCTGGGCCTGCAGCGACGGTGCGCGGGGCGCGTTGCTGGCGATGGCTCTGCTGTCATCGGCGATTGCAGCTTTCGAAGCCCTGCTGTTCGCCGCACTGGGCCGCATGGTGGACTGGCTGACTGTCACCCAGCCCGGGCGGCTCTGGGCCGACCACGGCATCACCCTGACTGTGGTGGCCGCGATTCTGCTGGCCAGTATTGCCGCCGTCGCGCTGCAGACCATCGTCAAGCACCAGACGCTGGCGATCAATTTTCCGATGCGGCTGCGCTGGAAGTTTCACCGCCTGATGCTGGGCCAAAGCATGACGTTCTACCAGGACGAATTCGCCGGGCGCCTGACCACGAAAGTCATGCAGACGGCGCTGGCCGTGCGCGACACGCTTTTTGTGCTGGCTGACGTACTGGTCACCATGCTGGTCTACGTTATCACCATCACGATTCTGGCCGGCGCGGTCGACACGCGGCTGATGCTCCCCTTCCTCGGGTGGTTTGCGTTTTACCTGCTCGCCCTGATTTATTTCGTGCCGCGCCTGGGCACGGTGGGCAAGGCA
The DNA here is from genome assembly GCA_031423655.1 of Polaromonas sp. Lineage (GTDB taxonomy): Bacteria > Pseudomonadota > Gammaproteobacteria > Burkholderiales > Burkholderiaceae_C > Polaromonas. Next base: position 7,235 of record JANPFZ010000024.1, on the reverse strand, counting down.
CAAGCCGATGCGCGCTCGCTGATGGTTGGGCGCATCACCGATGCCTACACCAACATTTCAACCGTCAAGCTTTTTTCACACGCGCGTCGTGAGGCCACTTTTGCCCGCTCGGCGATGCAGGAATTCACCAGCATCGGCTACCAGCAGATGCGGCTTGTCAGCGCTTTTGAGGCTGTAAACCAAACGCTGAGCATGGGTCTGCTGCTGGGCATGGCCGGCACGTCGCTGTGGCTGTGGGACCAGGGCCAGGTTGGCACTGGCGCGGTGGCAGCGGCCACCGCGATGGCGCTGCGCCTGCAGGGCATGTCGCACTGGATCATGTGGGAGATGACCGGCTTGTTCGAGAACATCGGCACGGTGCAGGACGGCATCAACACACTCGCGCGGCCGCGCGTGATCGTCGATGCGCCGGATGCCAAGGTGCTCGATGTGCCGCGCGGCGAGGTACGCTTTGACAACGTCGACTTTTCCTACAACACCAGCCGCAAGGTCATCGACGGGCTGAACCTGGTGGTGCGGCCGGGCGAAAAAATTGGCCTGATCGGCCGCTCGGGCGCCGGCAAATCGACGCTGGTCAACCTGCTGCTGCGCTTTTATGACTTGAGCGGGGGGCGCATTTTGATCGACGGTCAGAACATTGCAGGCGTCATGCAAGACAGCCTGCGCCGGCAGATCGGCATGGTCACGCAAGACACCTCCCTGCTGCACCGCTCACTGCGCGACAACATCGCCTACAGTCGGCCCGATGCAACGGACGCGATGATTGCGCAGGCCGCCTGCCGGGCCGAGGCCGACCGCTTCATCGCCGATCTGGCCGACCCGAGTGGGCGCACCGGCTTCGACGCGCATGTGGGCGAGCGCGGCGTGAAACTTTCCGGCGGGCAGCGCCAGCGCATCGCGATTGCACGGGTGATGCTCAAAGACGCACCGATCTTGTTGCTCGACGAAGCCACCAGCGCGCTCGACTCTGAAGTTGAACTTGCCATTCAGACCAGCCTGAACGAGTTGATGAAAGGAAAGACGGTGATTGCGATTGCGCACCGGCTGTCTACCATTGCTGCGATGGACCGGCTGATCGTGCTCGACCAGGGCCGCATTGTCGAGGAAGGCGACCACCGTTCGCTGCTTGCCAGCGGCGGGCTGTACGCGCGGCTGTGGGCGCACCAGAGCGGTGGTTTTTTGGCCGACCGGTTGGAGAGCAGCGATGCCGCGTAAGCGGACGAGATGCTCAGCCCGAACGGGGCGGTAGCGCATGACGCTGGCCATTACAGACTTCATGACTGATGGCGAGGTTTTCTGCATGGCTGTTGCCGCCCTGGCTGAGCGGCCGAATGTGCTCCAGCGTGGCCGCCTCGCGCGTCACATGTTCGCCGCAAACCCAGCACGGCACTACGCCATGCAGCTGACGGGCTATCGTCTTGTAGATCTTGTCGCGGGTATGGCCGAGTCTGCTCACAACAATGCAATCCCCATCTCAGTGACCGCTGCTTTGTCGCCGGGTTGTCGCCGGGTTGTCGCCGGGCTATTGCTTGCCAGGCTGGGTCTCGCCTGGCTCGATGAACGAGTCTTGCCAGTGCGCCGGAAACCGGCTGGGCGCATCCGTTTCTTCGCTGACCGGGCTGATGCTGTCGGCGTTGCGCCTTCTTGCCTGCTGATTGATTTCACGCTGTGCGGCTTCTTTGGTGGCACGCACTTTTTCCTGGGTGAACAAGGCAACTTCGTCCTGAAAGGTGTGGTCTTCGCTGAACACGGGTTGCGGTTCCGTCAGGAAGTCGTCCACGATTTCGCCCAGAAAGGCGGCCCGCATGGCCTCAACCTTGGGCAGGCGGTTGCTGGGCACTACGGTGTAGGAGATGTTGCAGTCTGACAGCAGCGCTTCCTTGATTTCGCGGTTCGATTGCGGCAGGCCGCGCGTGCCCGGGACATCGACACAGCCGACCACTGTGCCGTCGGTGGTACAGACCGTAAACGTCGTGTACACGCCGTTGAGCATTTCCAGCAATTCCCGGCTCTTGTGGCGCTCGCCTTCCATCGGAATCGTGTAGCGCAGAACCGGCGTCTTGATCATTACGAGGTGGTCGTGAAAAGTGCTGCGAAGCCACTGCCAGACTTCGGCCTCGCCCGGAGTCAGCAGAGCGCGTGCGACAAGCGGCCATTTGGCTGGTATCCGCAACTGGGCACGCTCTGCACGCCGCATTTGCCAGGCGGTGAGAAAAACGCCCACCATCAACCCTGTCCCGACGCCAATCAGCGTCATTGTCAAAGTAGTGAAATTCAAGCCCGCCCTCCGCTTTCTTTTTTATGTCCCTGTAGCCCGCCTGTTGCTTATGTGCGGGCTATTTCGAAGCTGCCGCGCTGTCATCAACAGCATCTGGCGCCACCTGCTGGCCGTATTACATCAGGAAACATCCTGGATGACTACCAATTCATTATAAATTTGGCCTTCAGCCCAAGCAAATCGTGCGCAAGCAGCTATTTTTTTAATAGCAATAGAGTGACGCGTGACGATCTGCTCCCGGCGATTCCTGCTGCCCTGCAGCGCGCAGGCGCGGCCCGCGCAAAAACGCCACAGAGCCGGTAAGCTGTTACCTTTTTTTTAGGAGCTATCGGATGCCGCGCAAAACCGCCCAGGATTTTGACCAGGAACTGCTGATTCTTTTCGACGCTTATGTTCACGGCAGCATCGACCGGCGCGGCTTTCTGGAGCGAGCGCAAAAATTCGCCACCGCAGGCATCACTGCGGGCGCGCTGCTGGCGGCCCTCAGCCCCGACTTTGCGGCCGGCCAGCAGATCGCCAAAGACGACAAGCGCATCACCACCCAGATGCTGACCTACCCCTCCAGCGGCGGCTCTGGCAGCGTCAAGGGCTATCTGGCGAAACCCGCGAATGCCAGCGGCAAGTTGCCGGCAATTCTGGTCATCCATGAAAACCGCGGACTCAACCCGCACATTGAAGACATCACCCGGCGTCTGGCACTGGACAACTACATGGCCTTTGCGCCCGACGCGCTGACGACGCTGGGCGGCTACCCCGGTGACGAAGACAAGGCGCGCGAACTGTTCGGCAAACTCGACCAGAAAAAAACGACGGAAGACTTCGTCGCCGCCATCACATTCTTGAAAGGTCGCGACGACTTTTCAGGAAAGATCGGTGTCGTCGGTTTCTGCTACGGCGGCGGCATGGCTCATACGCTGACCACCCGGCTGCCCGAATTGAACGCCGCCGTTCCTTTTTACGGCAACCACCCGCCGGCCGAAGACGCCGCCCGGGTCAAGACGCCGCTGCTGATTCATTTTGCGGCAGTGGACGACCGTATCAACGCGGCCTGGCCGGCTTATGAGGCGGCATTGAAAGCAGCTGGCGCGACCTACACCGCGCAGCAGTACCCGGGAACCCAGCACGGCTTCAACAATGACACCACGCCGCGCTACGACGCTGCGGCAGCCAAGCTGGCCTGGGACCGCACGCTGGCTTTTTTTGGCAGCCGGCTGCGGACGGCTTGAGCCGCAGGGACAACCCATCGGGCGGATAAAACCCGCCCCACCGTTGCTAGTGCCGCGTGAAGTTTAGTCGGCACGCGGCTTGCATTCAGGCAGCGAAACACGCGTTACCATCCCCACAACACCGCTGCTTCAGGCGTCTCGCCTGCTTGGCTTTCCGGCCAGCTATCAACCTAAAACTACAAGCGATCTATGGAGCAAGTCCTCTGGTTCGGCTGGTTTCGTGCCGACATCATCGTCAGCTACTCGGAATTGTTCTGGCGCGGTCTGCAGATGACCATCCTCATCACGCTGCTGTGCATCGTGCAGGGCACCGCACTTGGGCTGGCGGTGGGGCTGGCGCGCGTGGCCGAATCCCGGCATTCACCGGCGAAGCAATTGTGCAAATATTTTCTGCGCTGGCCGGCTGCGGTGGTCGTCAGTTTTTTTCGCGGCACGCCGCTGTTCGTGCAAATTTTGCTGGTTCACTTTGCCGTCATGCCGCTGTTCATCAACCAGGCTGACGGCCTGTTGATTTCGGGCGAGGCGGCGCGCAACATCAAGCAAAACTACGGCGCATTTTTATCCGGCATGGTGGCCCTCACGCTAAACGCGGGCGCCTACATTTCGGAGATCTTCCGCGCCGGCATCCAGTCGATTGACAAGGGCCAGGTCGAAGCGTCGCGCTCGCTCGGCATGTCGTTTCCGCGCACCATGTACCACGTCGTGCTGCCGCAGGCGTTTCGGCGCATGTTGCCGCCGCTGGGCAACAACGCGATCGCGCTGCTGAAAGACTCGTCGCTGGTGTCGGCCATCGGCCTGGCCGAGCTGGCTTATGCCGCCCGCACCGTTGCCGGTGCGTACTCGCGTTACTGGGAACCCTACCTGACCATCTCATTGATGTACTGGATTTTGACTTTGGGCCTGGCCCACATCGTGACCAAACTGGAGGCGCGTTATGGACGGGGTGATTCGCGTTAGGCAGCTGACCAAGCAGTTCGGCAGCCACCAGGTGCTGTGCGGCATCGACTGCGTGATTCAGGCCACCGAAGTCGTCTGCGTGATTGGTCCGTCGGGGTCGGGCAAGAGCACCTTTCTGCGCTGCCTGAACGGCCTCGAAGACGCTTCCGGCGGCGAGGTGCTGGTGCATGGCGTGTCGGTACATGACCCGAAAACCGATGTGGACGCCCTGCGCGCCGAGATCGGCATGGTGTTTCAGCGCTTCAACCTGTTCCCGCACAAGACCGTGCTGGAAAATATCATGCTGGCGCCGTGCAAGGTGCGCGGGCTTGATGCGGCGCAGGGCCGCACGCGCGCGACCGAATTGCTGGTGAAGGTTGGTCTGCTCGAAAAAATAAACGCCTACCCGAACCAGCTGTCTGGCGGGCAGCAGCAACGCGTGGCGATTGCGCGGGCGCTGGCGATGCAGCCGCGCATCATGTTGTTCGACGAACCCACTTCAGCGCTTGACCCGGAAATGGTCGGCGAAGTGCTGGCCGTGATGCAGGCCCTCGCCGAAGAAGGCATGACGATGGTGGTCGTCACGCACGAGATGGGGTTTGCGCGCCAGGTGGCTGACCGCGTGGTGTTTATCGATGAAGGCCTGATCATCGAAGAAGGCACGCCGGCGGATATTTTTGATCGCCCACAGGAAGAGCGCACGCGCCGGTTTTTGAGCAAGGTGCTGTAAACCAGCCTCCAAACTCCCCGGTAGGCTGCTGGCGGCTGCCAACAAGAGCTAAATCGACTTCCAGCCCAATGAATATCTGTGCAAGCAGCTATTATTAGCATAGCAAATTACTGCTGCTTCAGGCCAGCCACAACGGCTTCAGAACGGCCCGCAGACCGGTTTTTGCACCGAGGGCGTAAGAACCTGATCCCTGGCACGACGAACGCTCAGGCCAGCAAGTAAAGCTTGCGGCCCATTCAGCGCCAACCGGCGGTGCTGAACCATCGAGGAGCTTGTGATGAAACCTGCAACGGAAAAAATTCACCCCGGCTGGCTGCGCGTGATGCACTGGCTGAACGCGCTGGCCGTGGTCGTGCTGATCATGAGCGGCTGGCAAATCTACAACGCCACCGCCTTCCTCGGCTTTGCAATTCCGAAAACGATCACGCTCGGCGGCTGGCTGGGGGGCGCGATTCAATGGCACTTTGCCGCCATGTGGGTGCTCGGCATCAACGGCCTGCTTTATCTGGCCCTCAACGCGGTCACCGGCCGGCTGCTGCACAAGTTCTTTCCGCTGTCGCCCAAGGCATTCATCGCCGACCTGCTGGCCGCGCTGAAAGGTTCGCTGGCGCATGCCGACCCGCGTCAATACAACACCGTACAGCGCGTGGCCTACCTCTTCGTGATGGTCGACACCGTGCTGCTGGTGCTGTCGGGTCTGGTGCTGTGGAAGTCGGTGCAGTTTCCGTTGCTGCGCGAACTGATGGGTGGCTACGAGGGCGCCCGTCTGGTCCACTTTTTTGCCATGGCCGCTCTGGCTGCTTTCGTGGTGGTGCATCTGGTGATGGTGGCGCTGGTACCACGCACCCTGCTCTACATGACTCGCGGCCGCTGAACTTTGGAACCCAGGAGAATTAACATGATCATCCAGCAACCCCAGCGTTTGAACCTCGACAGCGGCGCGGTACTCAGCGAAGCCGTTGACCGCATCAGCAGCGCCAACCGCTTGAGCCCAGGTCGCCGCAACTTCCTGCGCTCCAGCTTCACGCTGGGCGGACTGTCGATGCTGACCGGCTGTGTGCTCGACGACAGCGCCAGCATCACCACGGCACTGGAGAAAGTCTCCCGCTTTAATGACCGCGCACAAGCCTGGCTGTTCGACCCGAATCGCCTGGCGCCTACCTACCCGGAATCGATGATCACGCGGCCCTTTCCGTTCAACGCCTACTACAGCGAGGCCGAAGTGCGGCAGGTCGAGGAAAGCGGCTTCCGCCTGGAAGTGGCTGGTATGGTGGCCGACAAGCGCAAGTGGACGCTGCCCGAACTGCGCGCGATGCCGCAGGAGTCGCAGGTCACGCGGCACATCTGCGTTGAAGGCTGGAGCGCCATCGGCAAATGGGGCGGCGTGCCCTTTGCCAGTTTTTTAAAGCGCATAGGCGCCGACACCACCGCGAAATACGTCGGCTTCAAATGCGCCGACGACTACTTCACCAGCATCGACATGCCGACCGCGCTGCATCCGCAAACCCTGCTGGCGCTGACCTGGGACGGCCAGGCGTTGCCACCGAAGTACGGATTTCCGATGAAGCTGCGCATGCCGACCAAGCTGGGCTACAAAAACCCGAAACACATTCAGGCGATTTTCGTCACCAACACCTACCCTGGCGGCTACTGGGAAGACCAGGGTTACAACTGGTTCGGAGGCAGCTGAGCGTTTCATCGCCCAGCGGCCCTGCAACAAAGGTCCGGGTTCGCACCAGCGGATCCAGACCGGATTTTTCCCAGACTTTCAATCCTCTTTTTAACTTCAACGCAAAGGATTCATCATGAAAAACTTCAAAGTATTGCTGGTCATTTCCGCCCTGCTCTCCGCCGGCATCGCACAGGCCGCCTCGCATGCCGGTGCCGAGAACCACGCGGGAGAACTTCAACTTGGTTTTGCCCAGGCGCACTTTGGCATAAGGGTCGAAGAATTTCGCGGCGGGGGTGGATTTGCAACCCGACGTCAGGAGCGGCGCGCCGAGCAGGGCACCGCCAAAGCCGAGCGCCGATTTGGCGAGAAATTCGCGGCGATTGATTTGCATGA
>JANPFZ010000023.1:0-3924 GCA_031423655.1 Polaromonas sp. | reverse complement strand
AGGCGGCAAATCCGGATCCGGAAAATAACGGTAATCGGCCGCATCTTCCTTGGTCCGCATAGCCCGGGTCTCGCCGGTGTCCGGGTTGAAAAGCACGGTGGACTGCTGAATCGTGCGGCCTTCTTCCAGCTCATTGATCTGCCAGCGGATTTCGTAATCCATCGCCTGCTGCATGAACTTGAAGCTGTTCAAATTCTTGATCTCGCGTCGCGTGCCGAGCGGCTCGCCAGGTTTGCGCACCGACACGTTGGCATCGCAGCGGAAGCTGCCTTCCTGCATGTTGCCGTCGCAAATGCCAATCCAGGTGACGATCTTGTGCAGCTCTTTGGCATAGGCCACAGCCTCTGCGGACGAACGCATGTCTGGCTCGGTGACGATCTCCAGCAGCGGCGTGCCGGCGCGGTTCAGGTCAATGCCGCTCATGCCGACGAAATCTTCGTGCAGCGACTTGCCGGCGTCTTCTTCGAGGTGCGCGCGCACCAGCCGTACCGATTTCTTTTCAAGCGCCGCCTGTCCTGAGCCGGTCGAAGGGAGGAAAAACTCGACGCTGCCGCCCTGCACCACCGGAATCTCGAACTGGCTGATCTGGTAGCCCTTGGGCAGGTCGGGGTAGAAGTAATTTTTGCGCGCGAACACGCTGCTTTCGGCAATGTGGCCATTGACCGCCAGTCCGAATTCGATGGCGCGCTGCACCGCGCCCTTGTTCATCACCGGCAGCGCGCCGGGCAATGCAAAGTCAACGCTTGATGCCTGCGTGTTCGGCTCGGCGCCAAACGCGGTCGAGGCACGGCTGAAGATTTTCGATTGTGTGGTCAGCTGCGTGTGGGTTTCAAAGCCGATGACGACTTCGTAGCCTTGAACCAGTGGGAATGCTGTGGTGGAATTCATGGTGGTGGCTTGATCAATCTATCTGTGGAAAAACTGAACTACCGGACGCAGAGGGCGCAAAGCTTGCACGGAAAAAATAACAAAAAATTCACTTATTTTCTTTTTGCGCATTCTGCGAAACCTTTGCGCCCTCTGCGGCCAGTAGTCCGCCTTCAAAAGCCCTGACTTAAAAGCCCGCAGGCCTGCGTTGATGCCAGTCGGTCGCCAGCTGGAACTGGTGCGCCGTACCCAGCAACTGCGCTTCCTTGAAGTAGTTGCCGATCAATTGCAGGCCCACCGGCATGCCGTGCGCGCCAAACCCGGCGGGCACACTCATGCCGGGCAGGCCGGCCAGGCTGGACGACAGGGTGTAGATGTCGGCGAGGTAGTTGGCCACGGGGTTGTCTGCTTTCTCGCCCAGCTTCCATGCCACCGCGGGTGACACTGGGCCGGCAATGATGTCGCACTTAGTGAAGGCCTTCTGAAAGTCTTCGGCGATCAGGCGGCGGATTTTTTGCGCCTTCAAGTAGTACGCGTCGTAATAGCCATGTGACAGCACATAGGTGCCGATCATGATGCGGCGCGTCGCCTCGTCGCCAAAGCCTTCGGAGCGCGACTTGCGGTACATGTCGTTCAGATCGGTGTACTGCGCGGCGCGGTGACCATAGCGCACACCATCGAAGCGGCTCAGATTGCTGCTGGCTTCTGCAGGCGCGATCACGTAATAGACCGGAATCGACAGTTCTGTCAGTGGCAAATCGACATCAACCAAGGTGGCACCGAGCTTTTCGAATTCAGCCAGTGCGGCGCGCACCGCAGCCAGTACATCGGGGGCACAGCCAGCGCCGAAAAACTCGGTCGGAAGACCAATTCGCAATCCCTGCAGGTTCTTCAAGCCTTTTAGGCCTGTAGCCGAGGTATTACCTGCATAAGCAGCTATTAAATCAGTAGCGTAGTCGGTGGCGGGCAAGTCCAGTGAGGTCGAGTCGCGGTCCAGATCCGGCCCGGCCATGCTTGAGAGCAGCAGCGCGCAATCGAGCGCACTGCGCGCCATCGGCCCAGCCTGGTCCAGGCTGGAGGCAAAAGCCACCATGCCGTAGCGCGAGCAGCGGCCATAGGTCGGCTTGATGCCGGTGATGCCGCTGAGCGAGGCCGGCTGGCGAATCGAGCCGCCGGTGTCTGTGCCGGTGGCTGCGGGCACCAGGCGCGCGGACACGGCGGCGGCTGATCCGCCGGATGAGCCGCCAGGTACGCGCGAGATGTCCCACGGGTTGTGTACCGGCTTGTAGGCGCTGTTTTCGTTGCCAGAGCCCATCGCGAATTCGTCGCAATTGAGCTTGCCGAGGGTGACCATGCCGGTGTCCGCCAGTTTGCTGACCACGGTTGCGTCAAACGGGCTGCGGTAGTTCGCCAGCATTTTTGAGCCGGCGGTGGTCGGGAAGTCACGTGTGACGAATACATCTTTGTGCGCCAGCGGCACGCCCAGCAGCGGCGTGCGTTCGCCTGCCGCCAGCCGCGCGTCGGCGGCGCGGGCTTGCGCTAGGGACACGTCGGCATCGGTTGCCAGAAACGCGCCCAGGCTTTCGTTTTGCCGGATGCGGGCCAAAAAATGCTGGGTCACTTCAACGCTGGAGACCTTGCCGGCGGCGAGCTGCGCCGCCAGCTCGGCCACGCCAAGATGATGCAGATCAGTGTTCAGGCCGGCGCTCATTCGATCACCTTTGGCACCAGAAACAGCCCGTTCTCAACCGCCGGCGCGCTGACCTGGCTGGCTTCGCGCTGATTTGGCTCGCTGGCAATGTCGTCCCGCAGCCGCAACGCGACTTCGCCTAGCACGGCCGCAGGGTGCGCCAGCGGCTCCACGCCGTCGGTGTTGATGGCTTCCATCTGCTCGACCAGCTTGAAAAAGCCGTTGAGCTGGCTCAAGGTGTGCTGGGTTTCATCGGGCCGCAGCTCAAGCCGGGCCAGGTGGGCGACGCGTTCGATGTCTTGGTAAGTCAATGCCATGGCGTGTCAGGAAAAATTCAGAACGGGGAGTGAAGGGCCCGGTGACGGCGACGTCTCGGTGCAAAACGAGGAAGAAGGGAAAGCAGCGTGGAAGAACGAGAAAAACACCAGAAAATAAAGAGGGCTTGAAACGAGGTGTAAAGCGCTGAAAACCGCCCGGACTCGGGTGGGACTCCACAGGGGATGCGTTATTATCCCGCCTTTGACGTGAAATCAGGTCCGGATGCACTCTTTAGGCGCTTTTTGCGTGTTTCATGCCATGCGCCGGAAGCAGAATCGGCGCGCCTCGGCCGGTCGTTACCCCTGATCCTCCATTTATAAAAAAGGCGATGGCAACGAAGTTTGTTCATGCCCAACCGGACTTCTGCATATGTTTGAAACCTTCCGTCGGTATTTTTCGACCGACCTGGCGATTGACCTCGGAACCGCCAACACCCTGATTTATGTGCGCGACCGCGGCATTGTGCTGGACGAGCCCTCAGTCGTCGCGATTCGCCACGAAGGCGGGCCGCAAGGCAAAAAATCAATTCAGGCCGTGGGCCATGAAGCCAAGGCCATGCTCGGCAAGGTGCCCGGCAACATCGAGGCTATCCGGCCGATGAAAGACGGCGTGATTGCCGATTTCACCGTGACCGAGCAGATGCTCAAGCAGTTCATCAAGATGGTGCATCCGCGCAGCTTTTTCAAACCCAGCCCGCGCATCATCATCTGCGTGCCCTGCGGCTCGACCCAGGTCGAGCGCCGGGCCATTCGCGAAAGCGCTTTGGGCGCCGGTGCCAGCGACGTGTACCTGATTGAGGAGCCCATGGCCGCCGCCATTGGCGCCGGTTTGCCGGTGAGCGAGGCCAGCGGCTCGATGGTGGTCGATATCGGCGGCGGCACGACGGAGGTCGGCGTGATTTCACTCGGCGGCATGGTCTACAAGGGCAGCGTGCGCGTCGGCGGTGACCGTTTCGACGAAGCCATCATCAACTACATCCGCCGCAATTACGGCATGCTGATCGGCGAGCCGACGGCCGAGGCCATCAAGAAAAGCATCGGTTCGGCTTT
>JANPFZ010000022.1:0-5672 GCA_031423655.1 Polaromonas sp. | reverse complement strand
CGCGTTTGCAGCGGTGGTCAAGCCACGCGGAACCCTGCGTGCGCTGGGCATGGCGCTGCCGGTGCTGGCTGCTCTGGCCGGCGCGCTGGTGGACCGCATCGGTGACACGCACCGCGTCGATCTGTTGTCGGCGCCGCTGCTAATCATCATCGGCTGGAACCTGGCGGTTTACCTGCTGCTGCTTTTCTGGGGGATTGCGCAGGCGTTTGGCAAGCCTCGGGCTCCAGCTGGTTGGCTCTGGCGCTGGACAGCGGCCAGCACCTCCAAACCACGTAAGCTGCCATCCACACTGGCCACCGCCGTGACCCGGTTCGCGGCTGAATGGGCGACGTTGAGTACGCCGCTGACAAAGGCGCGCGTGGGCCGGACGGTGCATCTGAGCGCGGCGGCGCTGGCCTTCGGGGCCATCTGTTCGCTGTACCTGCGTGGCTTGCTGTCGCAATACCAGGCGGGTTGGGAGAGCACGTTTCTGGATGCGGCGCAGGTCCACGTGCTGCTGCAAATTCTCTTCACACCCGCCACCTGGGTATTTCATTTGCCGGGTTTTTCGCTGGAAGATGTGCGTGTGCTGCAAGGCACCGTATCAACATCGGCGGCGAAGGGCGCGCTCTGGGTGCATCTATATGCGGCCACCTTGCTGCTGCTGGTGATGCTGCCGCGCGGAGCGCTGGCATTATTTAGCCGGTGGAAGGAAAAGAAATTGCAGCGGGACTTTCCGCTGGATCTCGGGCAGCCCTACTTCCGTAAACTCACGGCCCGGATCGGTCCGGCTGCGCCTGCGGTACTGCGTGTGCTCCCCTACAGCTTCACACTCGATGAGGCGCGCGACGCGGGCCTGGCCGCTGTCGCCCAAGCGCTGCTGGGCGAGCAGGCGCGCGTGATGCTGCGGCCGGTTACCGCGTATGGAGAGAGCATTGATGACGCACCCGCGCAAAAGTCCACGCCCGACCCGGCTGATTGCACCCTGGCCCAAACTGCCCTGCTTTTCAATCTGAGCGCCACACCCGAGCTGGAAAGTCACGGCGCGTTCATCGACCAGATGGCGCGCGGCAACGCGGCTGGCTTGCTGGTCTTCGTTGACGAATCTGGCTACCTTGAACGCCTGGGCAAACAGGGCGGCGCAGCAGCGCGACTGCGTGAGCGCATCGACTTGTGGCAGCAGTTTTGCGAACAGCACAAGGTACAGGCGGGTATCGTGAATCTGCTCAACCCGCAGGCCAGACCGGTTGATGGTGAACGGGTTCGAACACCATGAACGAAACTCCGCAGCAAATCCAGTTCGCGTTGATCTCGCACACCAATGCCGGCAAAACCACACTGGCCCGCACGCTGATCGGCAGCGACGTCGGCGAAGTGCGCGATGCGCCGCATGTCACCACGATGTCTGAATCACACACCCTGCTGGCGACCAACCAGGGCGACGCACTGCTGCTGTGGGACACACCCGGTTTCGGCGATTCGGTGCGGCTGTATAAGCGCCTCGCCCAGTCGGGCAACCCGATCAGCTGGTTTCTTCGCGAGGTGGTAGACCGCCTGCGCGACCGCCCGTTCTGGCTCAGCCAGCAGGCCGTGCGAACGGCGCGTGACGCGGCGGACGTGGTGCTGTATCTGGTCAATTCGGCCGAAGACCCGAGAGACGCTGGCTATCTGGCGCCGGAGATGAACGTGCTGCAGTGGATAGGCAAGCCGGTGGTCATCTTGCTGAACCAGACCGGCCCGCCGCGCCCCTTCGCGGCCGAACAAGCCGAGCAGGCGCGCTGGCGCGATCACCTGGCGGCGTACCCCGTGGTGCAGCGCGTGATGGCGCTCGATGCGTTTGCGCGCTGCTGGGTGCATGAGCGGGTGTTTTATCAGGCGGTGGGCAAATTGCTGCCCGGCGCGAAGCAAGACGCCTATGCGCGATTGCTTGCGGTGTGGACGCAACAGAACGAAACGCGCTTTCAAACTGCATTGGGTTTGATCTCGCAGCAGTTGGTGACCGCAGCGCAAGACAGCGAGCTGATTGAGCTGGCCGACGGCCCTCTGCTGGGCAAGGTTCTGGGCGCCATCGGTTTGAGCAAGCCGCGCGACCAGCGGCAGCAGACCAAGGCGATGAATGTGCTGATGACACGGCTGGACAACAGCATCTTTTCGACCACGGCAAGCCTGCTGGCGCTGCACCGGCTCAACGCAGGCGCTGCGAAAAAAATCAACGAGCGCGTGCATCAGGGCTTTGTCGTTCGCGCACCGGTGGACAAAAAGCAGGCCGGTCTGCTGGGTGCTGCGCTGTCGGGCGCGGCGACCGGCCTGTCTGCCGATTTGATCGCCGGCGGCATGACGTTTGGTGCCGGTGCGCTGGTCGGTGGGCTGGTGGGTGCGCTGACCTTTTCGGGCGCGGCCTGGGTCTTCAACGCCAGCACCGACCGCAACCAGTCGCAGGTCTCTTTTTCTGACGATTTCCTGCGCAACCTGCTGACCGCCAGTGTGCTGCGCTACCTGGCTGTGGCGCACTTCGGCCGGGGCCGGGGCAACTTCGTCGAATCGGAAGCGCCCGCGTTCTGGCAGCAAGAAGTTGAGGCCGCGTTGGCGCTGCATCAGACGGCGCTGGACGAGGCGCTGCGCGTGATGCGTGTCCCCGGGTCGCCTGACGCGGTGGTAGCGAATTTTTCGACGCTGCTGGCGCGTGTGGTGGCGCAGGTCCTGACGCGGCTATACCCTGAAGCGTGAAATACATGCTACGTAATTCATAGCTGATTGCGCAGGTATCATCCGGGCTGCAGGCCGATATGAGTCTTAAATCATAACTACTTTGCGCTGTTTCCCCCTCTGGGAAAGGGAAATAGCATCTGAAGCACCGAAGCCTCACTTCAGTTCAGGCTTCCAGCAGCTCAAAACTGGTCGTAATCTCCGCCGTCTTGCCCAGCATGATGGTGGCAGAGCAGAACTTGTCATGGCTCAGGGCGATGGCGCGTTCGACGGCAACGGATGTCAGAGCCCGCCCGGTGACGACGAAATGCATGTGGATTTTGGTGAACACCTTGGGGTCGGTCGGTGCCCGCTCCGAGGTAAGTTTGACGCTGCAGCCACGCACGTCATGGCGGCCGCGCTTGAGAATCAACACCACGTCATAGGCGGTGCAGCCCCCGGTGCCGGCCAGCACGGTTTCCATGGGCCGGGGCGCCAGGTTAGCGCCGCCGTTTTCGGGCTTGGCTTCGTCGGGTGCGCCGTCCATCACCAGCGTGTGGCCGCTGCCGGTTTCAGCCACAAACTGCATACCTGAACGCGACCCGGTGGCCTGCGCCAGCCCGGTCCAACTCACTGTGCATTCCATAAGTCATTTGCTCCTGGGAAAAAACCGATTAATAAAACCAGTCAGATCGTGAAATTTCACCACAAAACCAGGGTGGATATTGTGCAGCGCAGCATTGGCGACGCTATACTCGATCATCGCATCACATACCGCCGGGTATTTTTGCACTGGTTGTCTCCTCCACCTCCTGAAAGGGTGGATTTACAGGCCCCGAACCGCAAGGTCCGGGGCCGTTTTTTTGGCCCCTTATCATTCAGGCTGCGAGAAAAACATGACGCCACACCCCAAGCCTGCCCTTCCCGCCCTTCACCCCACGTCCCCGGCGCCTGCCCAAGCCGCCCAATCGGCTTCAAAGCCTTTGGCGAAACATCTCCAACCGGCGGACTATCTCAAAAAAATCCTGACCGCCCGGGTGTATGACGTGGCGGTGGAATCCGCACTGGAACCGGCCAAAAACCTCAGTTTGCGCCTGCACAACACGGTACTGCTCAAACGCGAAGACCAGCAACCGGTGTTCAGCTTCAAGCTGCGCGGCGCTTACAACAAGATGGCGCACCTGAGCCCGGCGCAGCTCAAAAAAGGCGTGATTTGCGCGTCGGCCGGCAACCATGCCCAGGGCGTGGCAATGAGCGCCAAAAAACTCGGTACGCGCGCCGTGATCGTGATGCCGACCACCACGCCGCAGCTGAAGATTGATGCCGTCAATGGCTGGGGTCTTGACGCGGTCGAGGTGCTGCTGCACGGCGACAGCTACTCCGAGGCGCACGCCCATGCGCTGCTGCTGGAGAAAAAACGCGGCCTGACCTTTGTGCATCCGTTCGACGACCCCGACGTGATCGCCGGCCAGGGCACGATCGCGATGGAAATGCTGATGCAGCTGCAGGCACTGGGCACGCATCGCCTCGACGCTGTCTTTGTGGCCATCGGCGGTGGGGGGCTGATTTCGGGCGTGGCCAACTACATTAAGGCGGTGCGGCCGGAGATCAAAGTCATCGGCGTGCAGATGAATGACTCCGACGCGATGATGCAGTCAGTCAGCGCGAGAAAGCGCGTCGCGCTGCAGGACGTGGGCCTGTTTTCAGACGGCACCGCCGTCAAGCTGGTGGGCGAAGAAACCTTCCGCATCAGTCGCGAGCTGGTCGATGAATTCATGACGGTGGACACCGATGCGGTGTGCGCCGCCATCAAAGACGTGTTTGTTGACACGCGCAGCATTGTCGAGCCGGCCGGCGCGCTGGCGGTCGCCGCCATCAAGCAATACGTGGCGAAGCACAAAACGCGCGGCGAGACCTATGCCGCGATATTGTGCGGCGCCAACATGAACTTCGACCGGCTGCGCTTTGTGGCCGAACGGGCCGAAGTGGGCGAAGAACGCGAAGCGCTGTTTGCGGTGACGATTCCGGAAGAGCGCGGCAGCTTCAAGCGCTTTTGCGAATTGATCGGCGAGCTGCCAGGCGGCGTCCGGTCGGTGACCGAGTTCAACTACCGCATCAATGACGGCGCCAAAGCGCATGTGTTTGTCGGCCTGACGACCTCTGGCAAAGGCGAAAGCCGCAAGATCGCCGCCAATTTCACGCGCCACGGCTTCAAGGCGCTTGATTTGACGCACGACGAACTGGCCAAGGAACACATTCGCCACATGGTCGGCGGGCACAGCGCGCTGTCAAAAGACGAGCGCCTGCTGCGCTTCGTTTTTCCCGAACGGCCGGGCGCACTGATGAAGTTTTTATCCAGCATGCAGCCGGGCTGGAACATCTCGCTGTTCCACTACCGCAACCAGGGCGCCGACTACGGTCGCATTCTGGTCGGCCTGCAGGTGCCGAAGGCCGACGCACAGGCCTTCCAGACGTTTTTGGACGTATTGGGCTACCCGCACATCGAAGAGACGGCGAACCCGGCTTACCGGCTGTTTTTGCAAAGCTGAAGCCATGATTTCAACACCACCGGCACCTGCGGAAACACCAACCGGCAACTCAGTCTGCTCCCGCTGCGGCGCCGGCTTTCGTTGCGGCATGGTGGCGGGCGATACGGCCTGCTGGTGCGCTGATATGCCGCTGCTGGCCGGGCTTGCGGTGCCCGTGGCTGGCAACTCAGGCGTGGCCCAAAAGCTGCCCCCGGTCGCGTCCTGCTTTTGCCCGGCCTGCCTCAAATCATTGACTTAACCCACTGAAACCAAATCGCCCCAATGACGCTTTTGGCTCCCGCAACGAACGCCCCTGTCCTCAGCCTGCCCGCCATCACACCGATTGCTGATGCGGCCCTGCAGGCACGGCTGCAGCACAAGATCGACCACAAAACGAAACCCCTGGGCGCGCTGGGTCGGCTCGAAGGCCTGGCGCTGCAACTGGGCTTGATTCAGCGCAGCGAAACCGTCATCTTCAGG
>JANPFZ010000021.1:0-4377 GCA_031423655.1 Polaromonas sp. | reverse complement strand
CAGATAAAGCGTCATCGCAGGAAGCGGCCCAGGCGTGAAATGCCGATGCCTGCCAGCTACCACGCCTGTATGCCAGGCCAGAACATGCTGCTGCTCCATTCAATGCCCGAGTGGCTGCCCGAAGGACATCTGGCCTATTTCATCAGTGACACCGTGGACCGCCTGGATTTACAGGCGTTTCACAGCCGGTGCAGGCGACGGCTCGCGCAATCAGCCCTTTTACCCCGCCATGATGGTCAAGTTGCTGCTTTATGGTTACGCCACCGGCGTCTTCAGCTCACGCAAGCTCGCCCGCAAGCTGCGCCAAGACATCGCGTTTTGCCTGCTGGGGGCCGGCAACTTCCCGGCGCACTGCACGCTGATCGACTTTCGGGCGTTTCACCTGCTGGAGTTAAGCCGATGATGGCTCGTTTCTTGAGCCTTGGCCGCGTTACGCTTCGGTCATGCCCAACAACCTTGAAGCGCAGAAGTCGCCACCTCGAACCGCCCCGGTAAAGCTGGATGCCATGCCTGTCTACTACACGCCGTTGATGGTGGCAGAAAACGACAGCTTTTCGCCCAGCGCGGCCAAACCCAGGGCAGCTGTCGATTCATGGCTAAAGCTCAGTATCAAGCTCGACATTTCGATCCAGGTGATCGCCCCGGAACCCGCAAGCGTTGAAGACATTGCGCGGGCGCACCTTCCGGCTTTTGTCGATGCGGTGTTGTCGTGCCGGGTAGAAAACGGTTTTCACAATCGATCAGAAGCGGTGGCCAAGTCATTGCCCTACACCAGCGGCGCCATGCTGGCCGCCGCCCGCGAAGCGCTGCGCAACGGTCGTATTGCCGCAGCGCCGTGCTCGGGCTTTCATCATGCCGGGTATGCCAACGCCGGGGGTTTTTGCACCTTCAACGGCTTGATGGTCACGGCGATGGCTTTGCACGCGTCTGGCGAGGCAACGCGCGTCGGCATTCTGGACTTTGACCAGCATTACGGCGACGGCACCGACAACATCATTGACCGTCTGCGCATCGACTGGATCAACCACTATTCAGCCGGTGAGCATTACGGATTACCGGCCGAGGCCAGGCGGTTTTTATCGTCCATTCCGGGTTTGGTGGCTGCGATGAAAGACTGCGATGTGATTTTGTACCAGGCCGGTGCTGACCCGCACATCGACGATCCGCTGGGCGGCTGGCTGACGACTGCGCAGTTGTATGAGCGGGATTTGCTTGTTTTTGAAGCAGCTGCGGAACTCGGGATTCCGGTGGCGTGGAATCTGGCGGGTGGGTATCAGACGCCTTTGCGGAAGGTGCTGAGGATTCATGATGGGACTATGCGGGCTTGTGTGAGGGCGCACATCATTACGCAAGGGATTTGAACGATTTCTTGTAGCATGCCGCCATTATTTTCCAATCGGCAGCGACCTGGCCGCGGCGACCGCGTGATTCACGGTTGATGAAACCTAGTTGCCCTGGGTGGGATTGACACCAGTACCATCTTTGGCCATCTGAAAACGGACTCTCAATTCCCTTGCCTACACTTTCCACCAATTTTTTATGATGAAAGCGGCGAAAAGAATTGAAGACACTTATACCGAGACAAATTACCAGCTTCGGGCGAATGACTTGAATTTGGGGCATGCCGAACTCTTCGGTCGCATCGCGCATAAGTCTGGCTGGGATATCGTTGTTCCTTGCGCCATCCTTAATAAACGGGAACAAATTGGTTGCAAACGTTTCCGCCAGAGAAAGGTCAAGATGTCTCCGTAGTAACGCAATCAGATTCACGTTCGTGGGCGCGGTCGACGTGTAGCCAAGAATCTGCGCGTCGCAGTCCAACGGTCCACTTAACGCTTTATCTGAGTCCCAGTCTTGCAGCACTAGCGCGACTTCTGCATCGACGTTTTTTGCGGATTTTGTATAGGGTGATACATATACTGATTCGTACGCGCCCGCCTGATACTTGCCGATCGGATGGCAATCCAGAGGTACTTTCGCATTACGGCGTTTTGTTCCCAGTGCAACCAGTTTTTGATGCTTTTCATTTAAATCTGACGGCATATAGATTTTTTTGTAGAAGGTCGAAATCGGTTTGATTAAAGAACGCAAATTTAGCATTGATATGCATTTCAGCCATTGATGCCAGGTTCGCTTTAAGGCTAGTTCCGCCCAAAGAAAAACAACCAGTCATCTATATCCAGCTTGACCCGCGCATCCGCATTCGCAGCCAGCACTTGTTGCCAGCCGTCGTACTGCTGAACCTGCTGGGTATGGTGACTGAGCTTTTCGAGGCACTCGGTCAGGTCTTTTTGCAGGTCATTGCGCACCATCACTTGCGAGCCCCTGTCCCAGTCGCGTGACTTGGGGTTGCGGTATTCCAGCGCAATCTTTTCGTCAATTTCAAGTCCTTCAGAACGGATGGTGGTCATCACCTCCACGCGTTTGGCTTTCCACCAGTCGAGCCTTTCCTGGTGAAACGCCTTTTTCTGGTCGGCTGCTTCGGCCAGTTTGGTGGCGGCGTAGTCAAAACCCCAGTCTTGTCTGAGCATGCAAATTTCTCCGTCGGAGCACGTCAAAAGTAACGCCTATGGAGTGTCAGTGGGGTGTGGCTCATAACTTGAGCCTGCGCGGGAAATTACGATGCTTTAATGTCGGCATATTGATCAACCGCCCGCTTCAAGCCGGCTAGCAATTTGTCGCGCAATTCCTCTGGCGCGATCACGCGCACATCTGCCCCGTGGCGCTGGATGTCGAGCAGCAGCTCGTCATCGTGGGTGTAGGGCACCTTCAACTCCAGCGAACCGTCAGGCAGCTTGCGAGACTTTTGCGCCGGGTGCCATTGCTCTGGCGCTACCCAGATGGCGGACCACGGCGTAAATACCAGGGTGGCCCATTGCAGTTGGGTGCCGGCGTAGATGCCATAGCCTTCATCCATGGTTTTCTCGACCGTGGACAGCGCAACTTCCTTGACCGGCGCATCCAGAATATGCGCGTCACGAATGGCATCCAGCGCAAAGCGCTTGAGTTTTTTGCTGCTGTGACACCAGGCATCCAGGTACCAGGTATTGCGGTGATGCACGAGCCGTTGCGGCGACAGGGTGCGCTCGCTGGTTTCATTGCGACTGCGCGTGAAGTAGGTGATTAGCAAGCGGCGCCGCTGCGTCAGGGCCAGGCCCACCAGCTCAAAGAACCGGCTCGGCACTTCACGCCGCGCTGCACCGATGATGCGAACCCGGCGCTGCAGCTCTTGCGCCTGCATGTGGGTGCCGCCCAGCATGGCAGTCAGGCGTTGCAGGATGGGTTGCAAGTGGCGCTGCAGCATGCCCGCCGCGTCCAGTCCGGTGATCAGTTGGTACATCGTCAACAAGGCAATGATTTCCTGCTGGCTGAACCAGACACCCGGTAACTCCTGTCTTTGGGTTCCGGCTTGATGCTTGTCCTCTGGCTGACTGATGGCGTAGGTGTTTGAATCACGGTCATAGACCACCGGCACATTCATGCGGTCACGCAGCAGTTCCAGATAGCGCTTTAACGTGGCGCGTGAAATTTCAAGTTCATGCAGAAGCGAGTCCCGGCCCAGCGCTTGGCGGCTGCGCAAAAGGCGCTCGAGCTGGTAGAGGCGGTCAAGCTGATTCATCAGCCGTATTGTTGCGAGTTTTATCCGGGTTTGTTGCCGGAGCGGCAGGGGAGATGCACGGCGCGGTACAGCGTCCGTCACGGAAAATGCCGCAGGATTACCATGGCTGCAGACGGCAGAATTCCAAAGGAGACAGCATGTCCAACATTTACGAGCAAGCGTTGCCGCGCACCGAGGCGAACTTCGCGCCCCTGTCGCCGCTGTCATTCATCGAGCGCTCAGCCGAGGTGTACCCGGACCGGCTGGCCGTGGTGCATGGCGACTTGCGCCGCAGCTGGCGCGAACTGTTCATGCGTTGTCGCCAGCTGGCCAGTGCGCTGGAGCGGCACGGGCTGAAAAAAGGCGACACGGTGGCTGTGATGCTGCCGAACACGCCGCCCATGATCGAGGCGCACTTCGGCATTCCGGTGACGGGCGCGGTGCTCAATGCGCTGAACACGCGGCTAGATGCAGAGACGGTTGCCTTCATGCTTGACCACGGTGAGGCCAAAGTGGTGATTGTCGATGTGGAGTTTGCCGGCGTGATGAAAAAGGCGCTGGCCCTGCGCCAATCGACCACGCCGCTGCTGGTCATCGACGTGGAGGATGCGCTGTATGAAAAGGAATCCGGCGGCGAGGTGCAGCGCATCGGCAGCATTAGCTACGAAGCCTTTCTGGCCTCGGGCGACGCCGCTTTCGCGTGGCGGCTACCCGATGACGAGTGGGACGCGATTGCGCTGAACTACACCAGCGGCACCACCGGCAACCCCAAGGGCGTG